>NZ_JBEPLO010000026.1:0-33050 GCF_040545225.1 Streptococcus rupicaprae
GCATAAAAACACCTCCTCTAACTATTATAGCTAAAAAGAGGGAAAGTAGTCTGTGAAAGATGTTGAAAACGATGGTTTCTTCATGCGTTTGTCCTAGCCCCAATACCTCTTCTTAACATTAAAAGACCAGTCTCCCTAACATTAAAGGAAACTGATCTTAACAAAAACAGAAGCATCTGCACATAAAATAAAGCAAACACTAAAAGAAACAGGTACAGATTGTTCAACTTTTAGATCCTGATTCGCTAGACAAAACAAGCAAGAGGCTAGAATTTATCCAGCCCCTTACTATTGCTAATAATCTCCACCTGGGACGCCAAAATACTCTTCCAGGGTCAAACCAGACTGGTAAATATCGGTGGCTTCTGGACCGATGTAGCGAATGTGCCAACTCTCAGCCATATAGCCTGTAATGGCTTCCTTGCCTGGCAGATAGCGGACAATGAAACCATACTCGTGGGCATGGTCCCTCAGCCACTGACTGGCCATCGGCTCTTCTAAGAGAGCGCCTGAACTATCGATGAGGTCGAAAGCCAGGCCTGTTTGGTGCTCACTGTAACCCGGCCTAGCCGAATAGCGATCCGCTGCAGCTGCTCCATCGCGAGCCGCGTAAGACTGGTACAACCCCGCCTGGGTATCATAGCTCCGAAAGCCACTATAACTATCTGAAACAGCAAAACCTTGACTCTTCATCGCCGACAAAAGCTGCTGAAAGGCTGAAAAAGCGGTCGCATCCTCTCCATAGCCATAGCTAGGATTCAGAGGGTGCTTTTTGTTGACAATCAGAACTGGACCGTACTTGCCGTTAACCGTGTAATAAGAGCCGTTGTACTGGGCTGGCGTCACATGGCTGACGGAGGTGACCTCACCAGCTGTGACAGGCTCAGAGGTACCCGTACTTACTTCTGGTTTCGTTTCCGATGAAGAGGCCGCTTTTTCAGCTACTGTTTCTTTGTTCTCTTTACTTGATGAATAGAGGCTTGTAGCACTCGTCTTTCCACTCTTTGAACTAGACTTGCTCTTTGACGAGAACTCGGTTGATCTATTTTCTGTCATCTTAGATGGATCTTTTAGAAAACCGCATCCACCCAAGTACAAGGTCAGTAGAGCTAGGAATAATACACCCTTTTTAGAAGTCATCACATCACCTTTTCTACCCATCATTACTTCATTACTGGACAATCCGCTCTTGAATATCATAAATCTTGAAACTATCACCGTCCGTACGAAGGTAGAAGGTTTGATACTTCTCAACGTAGTCTGATTTTCCATTGAAGTAATATTCTGTAAAGGTATTGTGCATTGTAACCGCATAAGTATTATTATCTTGTTGCACAATATCCTCAACTGAAAAATCTCCTGGGCTCAAGTAATCGACTTTCTTATCATTAGCACCACCGTTGACGGTGTAATTGACCATAGCCTGGTAAACACCACTGTTAGGATCATAATAGCTAGAGTAAGTATTAGTCCGATTGCGGATGGAATCATAGACAGCCTTGCGGTAGTTAGTCAGGAAGTTATAGGCCTTATCCTTAGTTGCAGACAATTGGCGCTCTTTTTCTTTCTCTGCTTCCGCTGCTTGCTTGGCAGCTTCTTCTTTGGCCTCTTTGGCTTTCTTGGCTTCTGAAATCCGCTTTTGAGCCTCAGACGAGAGGGTCAACTCGATTGGAACATCCCTTTCACTACCAGTGTTCACGGTCACCTTCTCTGTTGTGTACTCATTGCCTTCATAGGTAAAAATCGCATGCGCTTCAATGTCTTGATTGTCTAGCAACGAAATTTCCTTGGATAGACTATCTGCAACTTCTTTGCCATTCACCACCAACTTGACTTTCTCAACATCTGTTAAGTCATCAGGAAGCGTGACTGAAAGCTGCTTGGGAACAGAGACCAAGGCAACCTTAGCTTGGTTATTTTCAATCGTATTTAAGTCAAGGCTAACATTAGTCTTCAAATCACCTAATTCTGTCTTAGCTGCTACAGCCATTTGCTTAGGAGCAAATTTAACCTGACCCAGACTGACTTCCTGATTTTTTTCAATGGCTTGACCATCGATCGTGAGTTTATCCAGGTTTCCTGTTACCACTAAATCAACTGGATAGGTCGCTACTTGATACTCTGAAAACAAGCCAAATTTTTTGCCTACTTCTTGAAGTCCCAAAAGCTTGTTGCCACGGTCATCGTTAAAGACGGTATTACCACCGCTGGCAACTATTTTTTCTAGCTCTGACTTGGCATTAATCCCATTGGCCTCCAAGTAATCCAAGAAGCCCTTGGCTTCTTCCTTGGTCCACTGAGTTTCCTTTGTCGAAAGGAGTTTCGCCACTTGATCATAGTCGTTGCTATCAAATGCCTTGGCGAAAGTTTCGACCGCCACATCTGGGCCCGTCTGTTGGTCCAAGTAATAATAACCTGCCGCCAGACCAAGGCCTGTAAGAAGACCCGCTCCAATAAGGAGACGCTTCAGCTTTTGTCCCTTGGTGAGAATCTTTTTAGCAGGTGGCGTCGTATAAACCAATTCCTGCTCATAGGTTGGTGCGGGCTGTTCCTGATAGACCGGCTGAACTTGATCATAGGTCGGCGAGTCATACCCTACAGCACCTGCTGTGCTGACTCCTGAATCAATAGTTCCTTCTACTGACGAAAACTCAGGGGTTGCCAAATCACCACTCGTTGTATCAGACGCTTCCTCAAAATGAGTTGCCTTTGTTACGGTTGAGCCAGTCAAACTTTGATCCGATAATCCATCCAGACCAGCAATCCGGCGAATCTGCTTCAGATCAAAATCACTTTCTTTACCCGCCATAAATTCAGCTGGACTAGGTTTTCGACCAACGACCTGTTCAAACAGGCTAGTCCATTTTTCTTTAGTTGCCATGATGTCCCCTTTAATAAATCCTAGAAGTTGCTTACAATAGGCCGTTCATGATTGATTCACCAGCAACAGAGAGACCAATGTAAACAAAGATAATGATGATCACAGCGTTAACCAGCATTGCCAATAAATACTGATAGAACTTATCAAGAGTGTTCTTATTATCGAAATTAGCCAAGGCAAAGGCGCTCGCACCAGACAAGAAGAAGAAATTGATCGCAAGAACCAAGCTAGCTAAACTAAAGACATTGAGCATCACCAATAGGGAGCTAATCACAAAAAGAAGGATGCTGACAGAAAAGAGACGGCCATAACGTTCAAAACTGCTCGCTAGGTTCAAAGATTTCTCTTGGTAAACGAACCGGCGTGCAACAAATCCTGCAAAAATAATAGAAAAGAAGATAAACGCAAAAGCAAGGAAGGTTTTAAAGAAGAAACCGAGATCCAAGCCCTGTCCATAGTAACCTCCTGTTAAACTGCTCAACTCTCCCATTAATGAGATGACACCTGAGTATGCCTTGCTACTAGCTATATAGGTTGTCATACTTGCAAAGAATGTCAGCAAGAACAAGGCAAAATAGCCATTATATTTGTGGGTTGGAAAAACAGATGTGGGAGCCTTCCAAGCAGATACCAACCAAGCCCAAAATTGTTTTAAAAAGTTAGAGTAGGCACTCGGAACAGCCACTTGTACATTATAGACATCTTGCTGCCCTTGCTGATTTTGAGAGAAGGCCACTGGAGGCGTTTGTTGGGGGTGACCAGTTGGCACTTGTTGTTGCCCCACATATGCAGCCTGTTGTTGAGGCGCTACTGGTTGTTGGTAAACAGGTTGAGGCGCTACTGGTGGCTTTGGCATAGTTTGTGTTGCTGGTTGTGGTTGAACTTGGGTAGGTTCGCTGATAACCGGTTCTGGGATATCCTTTACTGATTCAGAAACCACTGGAGCTTCTACCTCATCCAAAAACTCACCATTAATCAACGCTTGCTGCACTTCCTCCTGACTCGGTGTACGGCCATTGATTGCTTCAAAATAATCTAGCCAATCTTGTTTGTTCATTTTTTTATCTCCTTTTAAGTACATTTTCATTTTATTTTAGCAGAAAAACCCTTTACAAGCAATGTTCTCTATGTTATTTCCCTAAATTTTTAAACCATTTTCAACTAATCAACCCACCTTATAACACAAGTTCTGATCACTAGACTTCTTGCTGAAATCTGCTTTATTTTTTGAGAACCACCTAGTTGGTCTGGCTCAAAAAAGACAGGCACTACTTCTTTGCGCCTGTCTTGAATCTGAATGGTGTACTAGGGAGTTTACCCCCAAACCTCTTGAGCAATTTCTTGGACCAGTTTCAGTTTTGCCCACTGCTCCTCCTCCGTCAAGATGTTGCCTTCTTCTGTTGAAGCAAAGCCACACTGTGGGCTGAGGCAGAGATTTTCTAGCGGAACGTACTGGGCAGCCTCCTTGATTCGGGCAATGACTGCTTCCTTGTCTTCTAGCTGGCCAAATTTTGAAGTGATCAAACCGAGGACAACTTTTTTACCTGGTGTCAAAGCTTTCAGGGGTTCAAAGTCACCTGCACGGTCCGTATCGTATTCCAAGTAGTAGGCATCAACGTTCTCATCACCGAGCAATTCCTTAGCAATTGGCCCATAACCACCTGAGGAAGCCCAGGTCGAATGGAAGTTGCCTCGACAAACGTGACTAGTCACTGTCACATCTTCGGGAACAGCATCGTAAAAGGCGTTGTTCAAAGTCAAGAACTGCTGAGCCAACTCAGTACGTACCTCTTCCTTGCTTTTCTCTCCCCGACCCCAAGCTGTTAGGAAATTGTCATCCACCAAGACGCCCCAAGTGCAGTCGTCTACTTGAATAGCCCTCAATCCTTCCTGGTACAAATCCTCCAAAACGGTTAAGTAGGCTGACTTGATTGCTTCTACCACCTGATCAAAGTCCGGATAGAACTGAGCGAGATTCTCCACATGCTCCTGATCACGAATCAGTTCAAAATAGAACTGTGACGGAGCTGGAATAGTCAAACGCGCAACTCCACCCTTATCAGAAACAGCATCTCGCAAGAACTTATAGTGTGCTACAAAAGGATGGCCCTCTCCAGAAATCTTTCCAGACAGGAGAGCAGAGTCCGCCTTAGTAGTCTCATCATGGAAATGATACCCTTCAGCAGCCTGGACATGCTCAACACCATTGAGCCCCCAGAAAAAGTCCAAATGCCAATATGACCGACGGAACTCGCCATCTGTAATATTTTCTATCCCTAGTTCCTGTTGTTTTTTTACTAGGTCTAAAATCGCCTGATCTTCAATCCGGGTCAAATCCTCTTGACTGATTTTCCCTGCTGCAAAGGCTTCACGAGCTTCAATCAGTTCTTGAGGGCGTAGAAAAGACCCTACATGATCTGCTCTAAAAGGGGGTGTTTGACACATCTTTATTAATCCTCGACAATCCTTTTCATTTTCTGCTCTCATTTTAACAAACTTTGATCCAGCTGTGAAATACTCCTTTTCTATGAAGGGGTATAAGTTTTGACTATAACTCGAATACCTAGAACAACTTGGCACCATGTGTTCTTTATTTGTATCAAGACTTGACAAGAGCAGTCATCTGCTTTATACTGTTACCTACAATTAGAAAAGAGGTTAACAAATGACAAAATCAACTTCCCTGCAAAGTCTTGTTTTGGTTGCCATGAGTGCTGCCATTATCGCTGTCCTTTCCCAGCTCAGTATCAATCTAGGGCCTATTCCTTTGACCTTACAGACCTTTGCCGTTGGTCTGATAGCCACACTCTTAAAAACCAAGGAAGCTAGCCTATCCGTCTTGATTTATTTGCTGCTTGGTGCTATCGGATTACCTGTTTTTGCAGGTGGAGGCAGTGGCTTCCAAGCACTCCTTGGTCCTGCATCTGGTTTTCTTTGGGGCTTTGTGATTTATGCTACCGTCACCAGCACACTGACTTCTGCCAACAGTCCGCTCTGGCGCATTTTTATAGCCAACATCGTGGGCGACACCTTTGTCTTTATCTTAGGTGCCTTAGTCTATGCCTTCCATCTCAAAGTTAGCTTAGCAGATAGCTTTACAGCAGTGGTTCTACCCTTCCTGCTAGCAGACACAATTAAAATTGTCCTTATTACCGTAATGGCTCCTCTTCTAGCTAAGGCCTTGTCTACGGTCGATTACTTTAAAGCTTAAATAGTAGACTAAGAGATGAAAACTGACTGGAAAACATTCCAGTCAGTTTTTTTATTGACGAAAGGCCTCTAATAAGACCTGAAATTCCTCGTTCGATAAGGTGACCCCTTTGCCCATCTTTGTATGATCTGGACTCCAAGCCCTGATATCATACTTTGGCTCAGCTCCATTAAAACTAACCCGATTGAGCTCCTTGGTCCAACCTTTGTCATTTTCGGATAATACCAGTAATTTTTCGACAATTTCAAATGTAAATTCTGCCATATTGACCTCCTAATCTTCTATTCGTCAGAACTTGTCATTTTATCAAAATGTTATATAATAATTGTATCAAGATTTTGGAGTTTTTCCCATGAAAAAGTTTTTCATCAGTCTTTTGGATGAATTAAAGATCTTTGTCAGTGGCAAAGATAAACCTGTTCAAGACAAGCCAATCATTAGTCCCCAGGTAATCACCACAGTTGAAAAAGCGCTAGCTAAACGATCCGCTGTCCATATCATCTACCAAGACAGTGATTTTACTGGGCATATTCTAAAGTTTGACCAGAACAAGGAGCAACTGGTCGTTGAAAATTTCAAGGGCTCCATTACCATGATGATCCATCTCAAGGAAATCAAGAAAGTATCTATTCTCCCCATAAGCCGAGACAGAGACAAGACCATCTAACCCTAGACGGTCTTTTTTTTTAAAGTTCTTCTCAATCATTTTTCTAATACTCCATCTGTTTGAAGTGTTTGAGGGTCAAGTGGGCCAGGCCTGAACTGTAAATCAGGGTCACTAGGGCAGACAAGGCAAAGATAAGGAAGAAGTTAGAACCCTCGTAGAGGGCATTTTTGTCTCCAAGTGGCGTGAGAAAGGGCAGACCAACATTGTTCAAGAGAACCAAGACAATCAAGTAGATAAAGGACATTGCCATGGTCACACCCAAGCCCTTTTTAAGAGACAGAAAGGCCGCCAAAAAGACACAAACAATCATACTGAAACTTTCACCAAAGAAAACTTGGAAGAAATCTTTATTGCCTGCCGGATCAATATGGTCCCAAAATGTTAACGTCGCATAATCCATATGACCGATACGAGCATAGAAATAAATAAGAGTGGTCAAGAAGATAGCCCCAGAATAAAGAAAAATAATCCCAATCAGGCTAACCACCTTCGCCCAGAAGATGTCACTGCGTTTGATGTCCTTGTAGAGAACGAGGGTACGACTGTCTGCTTCTCCTCTAAAAACGGTATAGGTCAAGTAAAAAAGGGCTAAAATCGGTAAGACAATTGAGTTAGCTGTGCTATGGACCATGGTTTCCATACCAACAAAAGGGATACGATAATCTCCTATCACGCCTGGTTGGTAAAAATTAGCTTCCTTGGGCAAAAAGGTTGAAATCAAGATAAAGGTAGGTGTTAAAATAGCCAGACCGATAAAGATCTTGGTCTCTTTTCGTTTCCAAATACTTCCAAATACAGGTTTCAAAATAGCTAACATCTTATTCACCTCGGCTAAAGAGTTCTTTGAGTTGATTTTCTTTGACCGTCAAGCGGTCAATCAAGTTCCGACTAGACAGATAGGCTAGGACGGCATTGAGTTCTGGGGCAGTCGCCTTGGTTGAGATTTCAAGGACACTTCCGTCTAAGCGGACGGTGTCAGACAGGTAGGAAGACAAGGCTGCTCGGTCTGCACTGCTATTGACCTCAATCAAGACACTAGGAGCCCCTTGCCCTTCAAAGGCGTCGGCCAGTTGCCCCTTATCGATGTAGACGTAACGCTGGCAGAGGGCTTCCAGTTCGCCCAGCTGGTGGCTGGAAATCAGCATGGAAATGTTGCGTTCCTGAGACCACTCTTTGAGGATATCAATGAGCTTTTGCACACCAATAGGGTCCAAGCCCACAAAAGGCTCGTCCAAAATTAGGAAGTTGGGTTCCGCTACCATGGCGATAGCTAGGGCTGTCCGCTGCTTCATCCCGAAGGAGAAGCCCTTAGGCTTGCGGTTTCTGGCCTCCCAGAGCTCCAGGAGCTTGAGGATCTTTTCGATATTACCCATGTACTGGGTCTTGCTGTGGAGCTTGAGGTAGAACTTGAGGTTGTCCATGACCGACATTTCTGGGTAGAAAACAGGGTCAATCATGATACCAAAGTCCGTCAACAGATTGTCCTTGGTGTTGATGTCCACACCCTTGTAGCTAATAGAGCCCTCAGTTGGCTTGAGGGACTTAGCCATGAGTTTCATGAGGGTGGACTTGCCTGCCCCGTTCTTTCCGATCAGGCCAACAATCTCACCTTGCTTAATCTCAAGGCTCACGTCCTTGAGGGAGTAAAAGTCGTTTCCAGCAAATTTTTTCGATAGGTTTTGGATTTTTAGCATGGCTAATCTCTCTTTCTGTTCTTAAAATTCAATCGTGTCAAAGTTTCTACGGGCTGACCCATAAGCCAGACCAAGGTAGATAGTTGTTAAGATAAGGCTAAAGCCAATAGCAGAGCCTAAAGGAAATTGTTTAGCCAAGGTTGTCGCGTAACTGTTTGGAAACAAGTAGCGAATGCCCACCCACATAGGGGCTGTACTGGTAAAGAGGTTGAAGAAGATACCCAGCATGACTGTTCCCATGGTTTTTTTCTTGATTGAGCAAGTAGCCAGCACGGTGATGAGAGTCAGGTTGAGTCCAATCAGAACAAGGAGGTAGTGAAGGCTAGTTGTAGCCCCTGCCTGTGGTAAGAGGCGAAATCCTGTCTGTGGCAGCATGTAGGTAAAATAAGTTACTACCGTCACCAAGAGAGTTGCTAGGAAAAAGAGACCATAAACCGCAAAGAGACTGAGCAATTTGGCATTGAAAATCTTGGACCGCTTGATGTCCTTGTAAAGGAAGAGGATGCGAGAATCAATCTCATCTCGGAAAACGGAAGCCGTAATCAAACCCAGCATGATACCGGGTAGGATAAACTGGTACTGAACCTCAATGACTGAGGTCAAAAAGCCGAGTAGGCTACTGGTTGCCTCTTGATCAACCTGGACCGTCTCTCCCAGACCAGCCAGGGTTGGCACCAAAAGGGGCAGGAAACTAAAGGCTAAGAGAATGCTCACGTCTCGTCTCTTAAAGACAGACTGAAAGATGGCTGAGAAAAGTGTCATATCAGAACTCCTTGTCGTGCTTCTTATGGTTTTAGTATACAAAAAAACCACCCCTGACAGAGAACAATGTCATGAATGGTAGCTCTCTAATCACGAATGGTAGGTTTGCCTAAAAATTCAAACCAAGTCTTAGTCTCTGAAAGTCAACACCTGGCTAAAGTGGTGCTTGTAGCTGGTTGTTTGAAGATTGATTTGGGGATACTTGGCCAGAATGGTACGGACATTGGCCAGGCCAATCCCTCTGCCATCACCTTTACTGGACTGGCCGACCTTGAAAATCCCCTTGGTATCCATTTGCTCTTCCTTGGTCGTGTTTTCGATAACCAGAATTTTTTGATTCCCCTCTTGAAAATAGGCAAAAAGTAAGCTGGGCTGAGCTGCATCTAGAGTCGCCTCAATGGCGTTGTCCAGAAAAATGGACAGAATCTGGACAACTTCTAAAAGGTCCATGGCTGGCGCGTCAATCGGCTCTTCCACTTCCACTGCCAGATCAACACCTTGAGCCTGAGCAGCCATAAGTTTAGCAGAAAGGACAGCCTTCATGGCATCATTTTGAAGATTGGAGAGCTTGGCAATATCGTACTTCCCATGGTAAAAGGGTTTGTCAGAATCGGCCATGACAGCCTGATAAATCCGCTCCACCTGGTCTATATCCCTATCGGCAATAGCTAAGCTTAAGCTAACTAGAACGTTGGAATAATCGTGTCGGAAGCTCCGCAATTCCCCATAAAGAGACTCGACATGCTGGCTGTAAGAGGTGAGTGCCGCTAGCTGACTATCTTTAGTAGCCTGCAGTTCTTGTGCCAAAAGATCCTTGGACTTGTAGTTAAGATAAACAAGTCCAGCCACAAATAGGATAAAGTAACTCAAAATCACATCAGCAGAGGCCTCAAAACCATCTGATTGGTAAGTGAGAACCGCCTCCTGCTTCTGACCAGATAGGACCAAGAGGGGGTGGAGAATGACCGAATAGGTCAACAAGCCTCCAATCAAAATCCGGATTAAACGGGTAAACTGACGATGATAGAACATCTGGTTAACCACTTTGAAATCCACCGCCATGACAGCCATGAATACTTGGTACATCATGAAGAGCAAGCCGTAGGCTAGGGCTGTAAACCAGAACCCCTCCAGATAGATCGGGGTTTCAACTAAGAGAAGGTACTTGGCCTGATAGGCACCCATGAGCCGCAGGCAGAGCTCGACCAAGACAAAGGGCAGGAGGCCATAATAGAAGATCTGACTTGGTTTCCAGGAGGGCTTTAAAATCAGGAAAATCCAGACTAGGAGATAGAGGGGCTCTAAGAGCAGACTTATCCGAGGACTAAGTAGGTAGATGGTTGACACACCCAGCAAGAGTAAACCAATAGCCTCGCGACTGACTACTAGGTTGCTAATTTTTTGAAAGACATAAGCCTTAATCAGCCAGTCCAAACTCAAAATGATTAGGGCAAAAAACGGAAACTCAACCATTCTGTACCAACCTCTCAATCAAGCCTTTAACCTTCAAACGGGACACCAAACAACTATCTCCCGTCTCAAAGTGCACCATCATGTTAACTCGATCAACCTCTGTTATATTTTCAGGATTGACCACAAAAGCTCGGTGGCTCTGGTAAAGCCTTGGGTCTGACTTAGCAATCTCAGATACCTTGCCGTAGAATTCCATATGCCCCTTCTTGGTGGTCAAGATGACCTTGTGGACGGTCGGCGAGGTCTCAAAGTAGAGGATATCCGAAAAAGGCACTTGGATATGGGAATGCTCGGTCTTATAAACAAAGGCGTCGCTAGCCACAGTATTGTCGCTATTGTTATAAACATGCGTCAATACCTCTGCTACTGCTTGATTAAAATCAGGCTCTGTCAGCCCCTTATCAATAAAGTCTAGTGCAGCCACCCGATAGCGGTAGGTCAAGGGCATAAACTCCGAGTGAGTGGTTACAAAAACGATGACTGCATTGGGGTCCTTGGCTCGAATCTCACGAGCAATTTCCATTCCTTTCTTCTCCTCACCCCGAATCTCAATATCCAGGAAAAAAAGGTTGTGGTTACCCGTTTCCTTGATGGCTGCTAACAACTGGTCTGGTTTACCAAAGGTTTCAAAATGTCGGTACCGGATTTGCCCAGACTGAACACAGGCCGCCACAGCTCGTTCCAGTCGGCCTTGCTGAAAAAGGTCGTCTTCTAAACTAAAAATATTCAACATAAGCACTCCATTGTCAAGAAAGTCTTTTTATTTTATCATAAATAAACCCGAGATACTAGACGGAGCAACAAACCAGCTTAAGATTAACAGGTGAAAAGGCAACCCTTTTCATTGTTTAACGACTACTCTTACAGCCTGAAAAACGCACACTGATAGTTGGCCAGTGTACGTTTTTTATAGGTTCCAAAAAGACAAGCCAAACACAGATGTCTCTAAGTCCCAGTGATATCTACAGTCTTCTTAGCACTGAGCAATCTGCTACTTCTTAAGCTCTCTTAGTCTCACTGGTTCCATCCTCTTTATAAAGGTTGATGAGCCCAGACTTACACGCACGGACCATATCTCCCGGAGCAACCGGCTGAGGCACGGTAATGGTTAGCAGCTCCATCGGGTTTGGCGCACGGTCAATTTTTTCACCGTCAGCCGTGTGGAGATTTTCAATCACTGTTTCAAAGTGCCTAAAGCCTGGGCCATAAAACTCGACTTGATCTCCTTCGTGAAGGACATTGCGCTGACGAATCGTAGCTGTCATACTGGCTTCATCAAAGGCCACCACTTCTGCCACAAATTTGTATTCAGGGATTTTACGACGGGCCCCAAAGAGCTGCTCATTCTCTGTCGGTGTGTGGTAATAGAAGCCTGTTGCCAATTCACGCTGGGCAACCTTCCAAAGCTCGTCAATCAGGTCTTGCTTGATGGCTTCAAACTTAGCAGGGCTTTCCAAATAAGCATCTACAGCAGCCTTGTAACAGTTGGTCACAGTAGAGACATAATGGATGGACTTCATCCGTCCTTCGATCTTAAGGCTATCGACACCATTCTCAATCAAATCAGGAATGTACTCGATCATACACATATCCACAGAAGACATGGAGTATTCCTCTGGAATTTCACCTTTAAGGCTCTTGCGTTCTTGTCCAAATGGCATTTCATAAAGATCATACTTCCAGCGACAAGACTGAGAACATCCTCCACGATTGGCATCCCTATGGCTCATGTGATTGGACAGAACACAGCGCCCAGAGTAGGAAATGCACATAGCGCCGTGAACAAAGGCTTCAATTTCCACGTCTGTCCGCTTGCGAATCTCAGCGACTTCTGCCATAGAGACCTCACGGGCCAGTACCACCCGAGTCAACCCTAGCTCCTTCCAAAATTCAAAGGTTTCGTAATTGGTAGCTGACGCCTGTGTTGATAAATGAATTTCCAAACCTGGTGCCTCAGTAGCAGCAATCATAATTAAGGCAGGGTCAGACACAATAACAGCATCAATCCCCATGTCACGCAAATCACGGAACCACTCCCCAGCACCGACTTCGTTGCCTTCATGGGTAATCATGTTAGCTGCTACATAGACCTTGGCGCCTCGCTCATGAGCGTAGGCGATCCCTTCCTGCATCTCCTCAGGCGTAAAATTCCCCGCCCGACTGCGAAGACCATAGGCCTGACCACCGATAAAAACAGCATCAGCACCATAATCAACTGCTACTTTCAATTTTTCTAGGGTCCCCGCTGGTGACAGCACCTCTGGTCGTTTTAATTGCTTTGTCATCTTTTTCTCCTCGTACAATATCGTCCCTTATTATTGTATATAAAATCACAGGTGATTGCAATGGTTTTGTGATTTTTTTAGCTTTTTTCAGAAAAAGATGGAAAATAGAGAAAGATACTATTTGCAGGTCTGAGCTATCGCTTCTACAGCTCAAACACCATCTGCCCTCTGGCACTTTGAGAAGCCATCGTCCTTTTACTCTCTAACTTGACCACCAAACGTTCTAGTTGAAAGTCTACAAACGATCCTCCTTTAAAACTCTGCCATTCTCACCAAGACCCTCATACGAAAAAATTCCTCTCAGCCTTAGCTTTGAGGAATTGATTCTATCCCATTTAGCACCTATCTCCAAACTTCGTCGATCACTTCCTTGACTAGGGCCAATTTCTGCCACTGGTCTTCCTGGGTCAAGATATTGCCTTCTTGAGTTGAGGCAAAGCCGCATTGGGTTGAGATCCAAAGCTGATCTAAGTCGGCATACTGGCGGGCTTCCTCAATGCGTTTAAGCAGGGTTTCCTTATCCTCTAACTCTCCTGTCTTCGTTGTGATCAAGCCTAAAACTACCGCCTTGTCTGCTGGTAATTTTGCCAAAGGCTCAAAGCCCCCTGAGCGCTCATCGTCGTACTCTAGGAAGTAGGTTTGGGCATTTTCTTTATTAAACAAAGCATCTGCTACCTTGTCGTAAGGCCCCTTAGTCGCATAGGTTGAATGGTAGTTGCCACGGCAAACATGGGTGTTGACAGTGAGGTCTGCTGGTTTCTTAGCAATGGCGCCGTTGTTGATGTAGAGGTGGTTTTGAATGACAGTCTCCTTGTCAACGCCTGCCGCTGCGACAGTAGCCCAGAAGTCATCATCCACTAGGGCTGTCCAAGTACAATCGTCCATTTGGAGGGTCCGAAGTCCCAAATTGTAGAAGGCTTGGATAGCTGCCTGATAAGCCACAATGATGTCCTCAAAAAGGTCTTGCGGGCTACTATAGAGACTAAAGGTTGTCTGTGCATTTTTCCCACGAACCAGCTCGACCAAAAGCTGAGATGGCGCTGGGATAGAGAGCTTGGCCTCCACGCCTCGCTCATCTGCCAGAGCTTTCAAGAAGCGATAATGGCGAATAAAGGGATGTGTCTCCTTGTTGAAGGCAATCCTTCCTGTTAAAACAGCCGTGTCATCACGGGTTTCTTCGCCATCAAAGCGTAAACCTTCTCCAAAATGCTCGTGGGCAATTCCTTCAAAGCCCCAGAAAAAGTCTAAATGCCAGTCGCTACGGCGGAATTCCCCATCTGTCACTCGCTCAAGGCCTGCCTGAACCTGCTTGTCCACCAATTCAATGATGGCCTTATCTTCGACCGCTTGCAAATCAGCAGCTGAGATTTCACCTGCCTCAAATTGGGCACGCGCCGCAAGGACTTCCTCAGGGCGTAAGAAGGAACCGACATGTTCAAATTTTTTCACTACCATAAGACACCTCTTTTTTCTTCACAGACAGCAGCAACTGAGGGATTGAGGATTTCTTGGTTTTAGGGTCAATCTTTCTGCCAAACCTTCATGCCTCAGGCACTTCCCCCACTTCTGCTGAGCAATTTGTTAGTTTAGTAGCATTGTAACACCTTTTAATCCAGCCGTAAAATTCCAAATTTCTATGGTAGGGTATAGTTTAAAACTATGTGGTTTTTAACTATACCCTACCCTCTGTTAGCGCAGTTTAAAGCGTTTTGGAGCGTAGCGCATGACCAGCCAAAAACTGATCAAGACGTAGGCAAGCATGAAGACCACAACTCCCACAAAGGTGACTAGGGAAACATTTTGGCTGAATCTAAAAAACTGAAAGGAAAAGAGGTAGAAAACAGTATTAATAAGCTGATAAGGCACGCTTTTGGTTTCCATTGAAACGGTGAAGGGCTGCAGGAGGTAATACATCACCAAGTGGTGGAAACTAAAGAAAAGCATGATCAGTAGTTCTAGCAGGAAAAGTCCTAGTATGCCTAACAGGGAAACCTGTCCGATCTGCCAGTAGATGCCAAAGAGTCCCAGCACAAAAATCACAAACAGGGGGCTGTGTAGCTTGATTAAGGCTAAAAAGCGGATTTTCAAGGAAACCAGGACATATTCTGCTTGACGATAGAAGCTGTATTTGAGCAAGAGCCGATCTAAGTGATAAAAACAAAACTTGGTATAATACTCGCTGGAATAAAGCAGGTACCCAATTGATAGACTGCCTGGCAGGACATAGCTAAAAAAGTCACTGCTAACTGGGAAGGACTCCGAACCCTGCTTGCTACCGAAATAAGTGAGTAGATTCAGCCCAAGCACAACAAGTAGGATAATGCCTTGACGCAGGCGCATTTTCTTCTTAAAATACCCTGCAAAACGCTCGTAAAAGAGGCGGTTAAGATAGACCATTCCGTAATCCTTACGGTCTGTGCTTGTAGCAGCTACTACCTGATCTATCTGATAGTCCTTCTCCTTGACCTCCACGCCGACCGTTTCAGGTCGTGTTTCCAAGATATTTTTGAGAGAGCTTAGGGTCAAGAGGCGATTAGCCAAAGACTGCAAGCCTGTCGTTCGTAAGAGGAGCAAGCCAAAAATAGCCATTAAGGCCAGACCGAGCCCCATGGCCCAGTAGCTGGTCACTCCTGCTAATAGTCCTCTCCAACCCAGCCAGTAGATCAGAAAGCCGATAAAAACAGAGATAACAGTCCCAAAGCCCATGGTCCAGGCCAGGTACTGGGATGGTTTTTCCTGCTCTGGCCGATAAAGGTGGAGATAAAGATAGGCTAAGGCCAGACGGACCCCTAAGATCAAAACAACGAAAGACCAGGCTTGCCCAGCTGCTCGACCAGCGAGGCCAAAAGCCACCATCAACCAGCCTCCGAAAATCAGCAAAAAGCGCAACCAATCCAGCACCGCCTTGGTCAGGAGGTAGTCTCTGGCTGGCAGGTGAAAGACCTTGATGGCCAAGGTGTTGTCCCGATTGCCAAGCTCCAGCAAGTCAGCCTTAATCAAGCTGCCAATCCCTAAACTAAAGACTAGCAACAGGAGAAGAAAGCTATCGCTATTAGACAGAGGACTCTCTATGAAGGAAAATTCTTGGCCCATTTTCCCTAGACCGATGCCTAAGAAATAGAGGATTCCCAAGTAAAGGGCTGGGCCGAAAATCAGTTTGGCGGCTGCATTCAAAAGCCCTAAAATCAGCAAGATTATCCTTGGCGCCTTGCTACTGTATAGACGGTTGGACAAATACTTCCCAATAAGGGGAAGTTTTTGGAGGAGATAAATCAGCTGGTTATAGGACTGGGCAAATCCCAGCCTAAGGTAAAAATGGAGAACCTTATCTTTCAGCATAGTGGTCTCCTTTGAACTCAGCCAGCAGTCTGGACTCAAAATCAGGATCTTGGGTACTAACATCTAGGGCACTGAGCACGCCATCCCTCAAGAGCACCACCTGGTCACAGAGATCCATGGCCAGCTGGAGAATATGGGTCGATAGAAGAATAACCCGCCCTTCTTTCAGGGTCTTGAGCAACTTTTTCAGCTCAATCCCAATCACCACGTCAACCGAGGTCAAGGGCTCATCCAGCAAGATAACTGGCGGTTGCATGATAAAGACCGTTAGCAAGGAAAGCTTGCTCTGCATCCCGCTCGAATAGCCCTTGATGATGCGATGGCGGTCTTCCTCTGAGATGGAGACCATGTCCAGGTATTCATCTGGTGTCAGGCTACTGCTATCCCCATGAAGGTCCAAGAAAAACTGGATGAATTCATAACCTGTTAAGAAATCCGGCAAGTAATTTTCCGCAAAGACCATGCCGACATCGCCCACCTGGATGGGCCTTTTCTCTTCGTCGCGTTCCAGGAGAATTTCCCCCTGATCAGCTTCTAGCTCGTGGTTAATCAGATTAAAAAGGGTCGTTTTTCCAGCGCCGTTTCGTCCTAAGAGACCAATGATCTGACCCGAAGAAAAGCTATGGTGGCAATCTTTTAGGACTTCTGTCCCTTGGAAACTCTTGCCAATATGGGTGAGGTATAGTTGCATCTTATCATCTCCTTACAAATCATTTTCAATCAGATACGGCCAAGACCTGTACCTCTGCCCCGCCCAGCAGGATCAAATACTTGTCAACCCGGTCGATGGCATAGGCGCGGGACAGGGCCTGGGCATAGAGGTTCATCTGAGCCTGGTAACGGTCATGGATCACCTGAGGATCTCGATACTTGTCGGTCTTATAGTCAAAGAGAACCAAGCGGTCTTCCAAGACAATATAGCCATCCACAATCCCCCGAACCACGAAATCCTCCTGACTGGCAGGATCCGTCACCAACATCGCAAAGGGCGCTTCCCGTTTAACCTTGTCCTGATGCTCCAGAATCATGCAGCCCAAATCTGTCTTAAAAAAGGCTTCTATCTTAGTCAAGTCCATTTTTTGCTTGACTGTCTCTCGCGTCTGAACGCGCTCTAGAACTTGTCTCAGCAGGTCCTCAGTAATCGGCCTGTCCAGGGGAATCCTCTGCATGAATTCGTGCAAGACTGAGCCAATCTCACTGCCGGTCACTGGCGCTTGACCGCTAAAATCGGGCAGTTGCCAATCAGGTTGACGGACTTGCTTGTCCATGATGTCCACCCCTTCACTTTCCAAGACTGGTTGGTAGAAGGTTTTGATCTGGCTAGGGGTTCGCACAGTTGGCAACTTGATAGCTGCTGCGTAGGTACGGTTGAGCTGGTCAACGTTTTCCAATTGGCGGAGCATGGCTGAGATGTCCGTGGATTGGCGGTTGTGGGCTAGCTGATCTGGGTGGATAGTCTGCGCTGGCGCAAGCTGGCCGATGGCCTCTGGAGTCAAGTCTTGGGAAGAAACATAGCTGAGCTGGTAGGCCAGGTTTTCCCTTTTTCCAAAAGCAGCTAAGAGGGCTAAAAACCAGTCCTGGAAGCTCTCCATCTGCTCTCTGAGGGCCAAGGGAAGGTAGCCCTGTTCGGTCTCTGTGCCAAAGGCTTCTGTCAAGGTCTTTTGGCTCCCTTTTCCGACCAAATAAAGTTTTTTCTCCGCCCTGGTCATGGCGACATAGAGCAGGCGCATGCTCTCGGACAGGGTGCTGAGGCGCTCCTCTCTACGGTTGATTTGGTAAGGCAGGGTGTCCATGGAGACCCTAAGCGGGGTGCTGGCTCTCTCAGGGGCAGTCGCTTCCGTGTCTAAGACCAGGTTAGCAACCAACTTGATGCCCACGCCCTTGTCTCGACTGATCAAGAGTGGCGAGCTCGCTTCTCGTTTGTTGCTGAAAAAGCTTTTATCCAAATTAAGCAAAAATACATAGGGAAACTCCAAGCCCTTACTTTTATGGATGGTCATGAGCTGGACTGCATTTTTAGGCTTGCTGACTGGCACATCTGCCAGGTCATTATCACTGGCTAAAATCTTATCAATCATGCTGATAAAACGCGGGAGACCCTTGAAGCCTGTTCGTTCAAATTGGTCCGCCCGAAGGGCCAAGGCATAAAGGTTGGCCTGGCGCTGTTCGCCATTCGGCAGTGCCCCGACATAATCGTAGTAAAATTTATCGTTGTATATTCGCCAGATGAGGTCATGCAGGCTGAGACGCTTGGCCGCCTTTCGCCAAGCCTGAAACATCTTATCAAACAGGTGAAGTTGTTGCTTAAGGTTTGGCTTAATCAGCTCGGGCGCCTGACCTGTTCCTGCTAAAGCCAACTGGAGCTTATCGTATAGGGTAAACTCCAGTTGATTTTTGTCAGCTTGCAAAGCAAGCCGTGCCAATTGGTCCTCGTCAAACCGAAACATGGGAGAACGCAAAAGGGCTACCAAGGCGTAATCGTTAAGGGGGTTGTTAATGGTCCTCAGAGTATCCAGCATTACCTGAACTTCCAGGGATTTTAGGTAGTGCTGCTCCCCTCCATCCGCTACTAAGGGAATGCCATGCTGGGCAAAAGCTGCTAAAATGCCATTATTGCGTGTCCGTGAGGGAACCAGGAGGGTGATGTCTGAAAAGGCGACGCCTTCTTCGTTATGGAGGCGGATAATTTCCTTGATAACCAGCTGGACTTCCTGATTGCCAAGATCGGCCAAGGTCTCTTCCTTAGCAGGATTGCTTTCCTCTTCACTGTCTCTTGCTTGGCTATCAGTGTCATAGATGAGGAGCTCTGTGACGTGATTTGGCTGAGCGATTTTTTGCCGTGGACTACCCGCCACCAATCGATGACTCTCATCGTAGGCAACATCTCCAACAGCTTCATCCATCAGACGGCTAAAGAGATCATTCGTGGCATCGAGGACTTCTGATTGGCTGCGGAAATTTTCTTTGAGCAGGATCAGCTTGCCTGCCAGTGGCTCTTCCTGATAAGTCTTGAAGGTTTGGTTGAAGATCTGCGGATCTGCCTGGCGAAACCGATAGATCGACTGCTTAATATCTCCCACCATGAAACGGTTATCCCCTTTAGACAGGAGATTCAGCATGGCTTCTTGGGTATGGTTGTTGTCCTGATACTCATCAACCATCACTTCATGGTAGGTCTGCTGATAGAGGGTTCGGATAGCTTCCTGCTGGCTTAAAATCTCGATGGCAAAGTGGCTGATATCGGCAAATTCAAAAGCTGCTTCTTGTTTTTTTCGGTCCAGATAAGCTGCTCTAAAGTCCAGCAAGAAAGCTTGGAAACACTGGAGCAAGGGCAGGGCCTCTTCCTGATAGGTCAGGATTGTCGTCACATGGCGCAGGTCTGTCAATTCCTTGTGGAGTTGCTTGAAAATCGGGTACTTGATCCCCTTTACCGTCACATCGTCCCCAGCAGGAATCATTAGCGTCACCGCCTGTGCCAAGTCTGCCAGACTGGAAAAAGTCGATGAATCTTGGCTCCAATCATAGAGGCTGTCGATGATGGCTTGGTGTTTTTTGAAGGCAGCAGTTGGCTCCCCCTTGGCCGTCAGGCGTTTGTAATCGTCCAAAAGGGTCAGGTCTTCCAATTGTTGGGCGGTTCGCCTCAGTAGGGTCAGGATACCTTCCCTGAAATAAGCAGGCAGATCTGCCTCCGTCTGAAAGGTCTCATAGCCCTTAAGAAAAGTCCCTTTTAGCCACTCTTCTGGGTGGCTGGTAGATTGTGTAAACTGGTATACCTTGTCCACCATTTGAAAAAAGGGCTGGGGCGATTTGCTATTTCGCGAAAAATTCTTGACCAAGGCCTTAAAGATCTCCGCATCTGGGCCTTGGAAATAATGGTCAAAGAGCTGGCTGAAGACTTCTTTTTTGAGCATATCCTGCTCGCTTTTATCCGTTAAAATCCGAAAATGTGGCGCAAGTCCCAAAAGATAGCCATACTGGATCACCAGCTTCTGGGTAAAGGCATCCATGGTTCCGATATCTGCTAGATGGAGGTCCGCTAGTTGAGCCATCAGGTGCTGGCGCAATGCCTGGTCATCTGTCCTTGCAATCTCTGCGCTCAGCTTCGTTTCCAAACGGTCCTTGAGTTCGCCTGCCGCCTTGACTGTAAAGGTCGAGATGAAGAGCTCCTTGATGGCCACACCTCGTTTGATCTTGTCCAAAATCCGCTCGACCATGACAAAAGTCTTTCCTGAACCCGCTGAAGCAGAGACCAGGACATTGGTCCCGTGGGTATAAATGGCCTCAATCTGCTCTGGGGTTCGTTTTTGGAGCTTGTCTGACTGAGCTTCTTGAACTTGTAAATCTGCAATTTGTTGGTCTGTTAAAAAGGGCTCAAAGGGCATGGTGTCTCCTTTTCTCATCTTAGATGGTATAGATTAGCTCAGGACCTGTATTGGCGCGCCAAGTCCTCGAATGGATCGGTTAAGTTTCTGTCTACTGACGCCAGGACCATAACATGATAAGTTGTTGAAAACTAGTCCAGTCCTTAAGCGCTAGGCTATGGACTGGTTTTTATACTCTTTGAAAATCAAAGATAGGCCTTGTCAGCTCGCTTCGATCAACTCCAGTTCTATCATCAGCTTCGTTTCCTAGATTAGATTGATTTTCTTTAAGTATTAGTCTAGCATCTGGGACATCCTGTCCAACCAGTCTTCTTTTTTACGGCCGAGCTTGGCTAGTCGACGCGCCTGACCTAGGTGAAGGTCCGCTTCAAAGTGGGTAATGCTATTGAACTGATCGCCAGCTACTGTGCGCCCATCTTCTGTATAAGGATTGATGGCAAAATGACCAGACAATATCCCCTCAGCTGCTCTGCTATAGAGCCAATCAGTGAACTGAAGAAGCAAGCCGAGG
This sequence comes from Streptococcus rupicaprae, assembly GCF_040545225.1. NCBI lineage: Bacteria > Bacillati > Bacillota > Bacilli > Lactobacillales > Streptococcaceae > Streptococcus > Streptococcus rupicaprae. The sequence continues at coordinate 21,206 of NZ_JBEPLO010000026.1, forward strand.
TCTTGTTGGCTATAGGTATTGGCCGAGGTCTTGCCGTACTGGCTGGTCAGTCCTTGGCTGGTTTCTTCGACAAAAAGTCCCTTAAACTGAAGACTATCCCGCCTTAACTTAGGCAGGTCTTCCAAGATCTTGACCTTCTGAAGATCCACCACAGGGTCCGTCATGTGGAGATACACAGCCCCAAAAATCTGGTCCAAGGAGACCGATTTCTCTTGCTTGGTCATGGCTAAGAGATAGGTCATCAACTGCGGACTCAGGCCATTGAAAAATCTCCCTAGTTGGAAGGTCTGGGCACTGGACTTGTAGTCAATCACGCCGACTGCGTCAGAAGCCTTGAGGCGATCGATCCGGTCAATCTTACCGACCAAACTGATAGGTTGGCTCCCAGCTCTTGCTAGACCTGCTTCAAAACCAGCTTCCTCTGCGATGGTCTCAACCAACTGGTCATCCCTCAAGACTCTAGCAGTTGCTCGCGCAATGTCTCCTAACATTTCCTGGGTAAAGGCTGTTTCACCAGATGCTTGATATAGTTGGCGAAAAGCCTCCTCACGCCCCGTCCTTTCTAAGGCTCTATTGACCTTGGTGTCAAAGTCAACAGGCGACTGGTCTCGTAGGATTTCTTCAAATACCTGGTGCAAAAAAGTCCCGTGTATCCTAGCGTCAGGCTGGATGGTTTCTATTTCTTGCAGGCCAAGGACATGCTTCAGGAAGTACTTATACTGGGAATTATAATAATCTGTCAAGCTAGAGGCCGACAAGCGAAGTGGCTGGCCCTTGGGATAGAGGCGATTTAAGGTATCCTCTTTTAGGGGCTGGGTGTCAAGGCTCGGACTGATCTGCGGGAGACTGATCCCTTCCTTGGCTAATTTTTGACGCAAATACCGGACAGCAACTGACCAGAAGGTCTCCTCTTCCTCAGATAGGGCCTCTGGCAAGTCTTGACGGTTGAGCTCAATCACTCGGGACAAGAGGCCCTTGTAATTGCCGATATCTGCCAGATCGGTGTCAAAGCTGGCTCGGCCCTTAATCACTTTGGGCAGACCCAAGGCCTCCAACTGACTGAGGTAGGGCGAGATGACTTCGTCTGTTTCATTAAAGAGTTGCGGGTAGGACAAGACCAGGTGGTCCTTGGCAGAGTGCAACAAAGAGAGGGCCGTGAAATGGTTGCGCTTGCCCTGTTCTTGACTGCTGATATCCAATAGGCGCTGGCCAGCTTTCTCATTGATCCGCAAACGCTCCTGGTCTGAGAGCAGGCTAGTGTTCTTAGACAGTTTTGGAAAATTGCCCTGCGTCATACCGATGGCAAAAACCAGGCGGTTAGCTGCAGGGGTAATCAAGTCATAAGATTTGACCGTCACCACATCCACTGTAGCAGGCACTGCTCGAAACTGTGCGCCCACCAGCCCTGATCGAATCAAGCTGAGGGCTTCTTCTACCTTGAGAACCTGATCGCCAAAAATCTCATAAAACTGCATCAAACTGTTGCTAAAAACCTGCCAAACTTGCTCAGCTTCTTCTAGTTCTTGTGAGCCTGCTTCCTGTGCCATTGCAGCGAGATTCTTGGACACTTGCCCAAATTCTAGGAACTCTTTTAAGTGTTGGAGAAAGGCTTGACCGGTTTGTGGCTTAGCCTGCAAAAAAGTCAGAATCGGATCGATCAAGGCTTCCTTGAGTTGGTTCAAACGCTCCAAATCATACTTGCCCTTGGGATTGATTCTAAAGGGTTTTCCAAATTGACTGATTCCCTTCAACTGAGCATAGTGAATATAGTGCTCCAAGCGATCAATTTCATCCTGACTCGCCTGGCCATAGAGCCCAGTCTTGAGCAGATTAACCAGGTCTTCCGCTTGGTAATGGTAACGCTTCAAGCGCCAAAGACTGTCAATGACATTGACCAAGGGATGCTGACTCATGGCTTCCGCGCGACCAAAGTAATAAGGGATTTCATACTGGTCAAAGAGCTTGCCAATATGCAGGCGATAAGTATCCACATCTCCCAGCAGAACCAAAATATCCTTGTATCGGTAGCCCTGCTCCAAGGCAGCCCGAATCTGCTTGGCCACATGCGTCACTTCTTCCTTTAAGCTGACCACTTCCCAGAGACTCACGGCCTCTTTGGCCTGGTCTGATAAAGGCTTCTCCAGCAAACTAAAATCATAGCAGGACTGAAAATGTTGGGAAAGTTCCATTAGTTTCGGATTGACAGATGCTCCTTCAGCCATGACATAGTCTGGTCTAACGGCAAATGTCTGAGCCAGATCCCGCAAAAAATCAACCCCAGCCTGATAAAGGCCTGACCCATGAGGGGACTTGTAAGCCTTGGGACTGGCATAGGTCCCAAGAACCACGGGAACGCCAGCAGCATCCAAGGCCTTGATCAAGTTCTCTTCCTCTAGGGAGAACCGGGTGAACCCATCGATCACCACAGCAATCTTCTTCAAGTCTTCTGCCAAGTCTCCTGACTGGATTTGCCCAATTAGGAAACGGACCTTGCTCTCTTCTTGGTAGTCTTCCTGCTGGAGCAGTTGGTAAAAGGCTTGGAAAATCGTCTGTAAATCTTCCGTTTTTTCAGGAGAATCCAAATCTGTCAAATCACTGACATGCATTCCTGCCGCCTGCAACTCCTTATGGAGATCAACCAACTCTTGCAGAAAATCCATGGATTGACTCAATGGCCCATAGACCTTAAGACTGTTTTCTGGCAGGTTTGTCAGGGTTCGGTAAAAAAGCATGACCAAGCCTGTGTCATCTAGTTTCTTTTGTTTGTCCAGTCCATTGAGCGTAAAGTATCGCACCATCTGGCCAAACCGTGTCACCAAAAGATCAAAGCTGGCCCCTTGCGGCAGATAAGTCAAGACCTGCCTCTCCTTTTCAAAAGATAGTGAATTGGGGGCAATGTAAAAGACCCTACGGCCTTCTGCCGACAGGGCGAGGGCTTCCTTGGTTAGGATAGCTGTTAAATCCTGGTAAATATCGGTGTAGATGAGTCGCATAGGCCCCTCCGTATCCTCTTTTCTTAGGCTCTATTATACCAAAAACTAGGAAGAATAGCTGGCTCCAGCAAAGTTCAATAGCCATAAGGCAATGGTGCGAAACATCTGCTGCTTGTTCTATTTTTTCCTTCTTTAGGTTCCAAAGGAGATTTTGAGGAGGGAAGCTGAAAAAGCAGGTGTTTGGGAGATCCCATGGTACCTGTTTCTTTTGTCGCTCGTCTTAAGAGCTTAAGATTAGAAGATCATTTCCCAAAAACCATCATTTCTTTAGGTATAGCTCCTCTTCCTGTCGCCTTTTAATGGCAGAATAGGGGGATTTTTGCTATAATGAAGCCATGATAGAAAAAGTTTTTCGAGATCCTGTCCATAATTATGTCAACGTGGACCATCCGGTCATCTATGCCCTGATCAACAGCAAAGAATTCCAGCGCTTGCGTCGTATCAAGCAGTTGGGAACTTCTGGTTTTACCTTTCACGGTGGCGAACACAGTCGCTTCTCACACAGTCTAGGTGCCTACGAAATTGCTCGTCAGATCACGGCCAAATTTGAAAAGAAGTACCCCGAGCTTTGGTCCAAGGAGGAAACCTTGCTGACCAAGGTAGCGGCGCTTTTGCATGATGTCGGCCACGGGGCCTATTCCCATAGTTTTGAGCGTCTATTTGACACGGACCATGAACTCATGTCCCAGTTGGTCATTACTGACCCTGAGACAGAAATCTGTCAGATCCTCCAAAAGATTGCCCCGGACTTTCCTTACCAGGTAGCTTCGATCATCAGCCACAACCACCCGAATAAAAAAATCGAACAGCTGATTTCCAGCCAGATTGATGTGGATCGGATGGATTATTTGTTGCGGGATTCTTACTTTTCAGGGGTCAAGTACGGTGAATTTGACCTGACTCGTATCCTGCGTGTTATCCGTCCAACTGAAGATGGAATTGTCTTTGACAGTCAAGGCATGCACGCCATTGAAGACTACATTGTCAGCCGTTATCAGATGTACATGCAGGTTTATTTCCACCCAGCGACACGCGCCATGGAAGTCCTCTTGCAAAATCTGCTCAAACGCGCCAAGGTGCTCTATCCAGTTGAGCCTAGCTTTTTCCAACAGACCTCGCCGCTGCTCTTACCTTTCTTCCGTCATGATTTTGATCTCTTTGACTATCTGGCCATCGACGACGGGGTCATGAATACCTACTTCCAGGCCTGGACTAGCTCATCTGATCAAATCTTGGCAGATCTGGCGAGTCGATTTGTCAACCGCAAGGTGTTCAAGTCTGTCACCTTTGACCACGAAGACGAGCAAGAGCTCGATAGCCTGCGCTACCTGGTCGCTCAAATCGGCTTTGACCCAGAATACTATACGGCAGTCCATCGGAATTTTGATCTGCCCTACGACATCTACCATCCAGAAGCCGAGCAGCCTAAGACCCAGATCGAACTCCTGCAAAAAGATAAGAGCCTGATTGAATTGTCTGAGCTATCGCCACTGGTCGAGGCCCTATCCGGCACCATCCAAGGGGATCAGCGCTTCTATTTCCCTAAAGAAATGCTGGCTGACACCAGCCTCTTCTCTCATATTTTGGATGATTTCTCCGCTCAAATTGATAATAACCATTTCCGCTTTAGAAGGGATTCTTAATCGTTATGTCCATTAAACTTGTCGCCGTTGATATTGACGGCACCCTCATTACTGACCAACGCCAGATCACACCTGACGTCTTTGAGGCTGTTCAGGAAGCCAAGGCGCAAGGGGTCAAGGTAGTTATTGCCACAGGACGACCAATCGCCGGCGTCAAAGAACTCTTAGCCCAACTCAAGTTGGATGAACCAGGTAACTATGTCATTACCTTTAACGGAGGCCTGGTCCAAGAAACCGCTACAGGTGAAGACATCGTCTCTGAAACCATGACCTATGACGACTATATGGAAATCGAGTTGCTCAGCCGCAAACTCGGTGTCCACATGCATGCCATCACCAAAGACGGTATCTACACCGCCAACCGCAATATTGGCAAATATACGGTCCATGAGGCCAATTTGGTCAACATGCCGATTTTCTATCGAACGCCTGAGGAAATGGCTGACAAGGCCATTGTGAAGATGATGTTTATCGATGACGCCGAAATCTTAGATGCGGCTATCCAAAAACTGCCTGCCGACCTTCACGAGCGTTATAATTTAGTCAAATCAGCTCCCTTCTATCTCGAAGTGCTCAAAAAAACGGTCAGCAAGGGGGCTGCCATTCAGCATTTGGCAGATAAATTAGGACTTGATATGAGTCAGACCATGGCCATCGGGGACGAAGAAAACGATCGTACCATGCTAGAAGTGGTTGGTACCCCTGTCGTCATGGAAAACGGCAATCCCGAAATCAAGAAGCTCGCCAAACACATCACAAAATCCAATAATGACAGCGGCGTGGCACACGCCCTTAGAGAGTGGGTATTAGAATAATGTATTCCTATAAAGTTGGCATTTCTGCCCAAGAGCATGACCAATTTGCCATGGCTTCTGATCAGACCAACTTGCTACAAAGCAGCAACTGGGCCAAGGTTAAAGATAACTGGGAAAATGAGCGCATCGGGTTTTACCAAGATGGCACGCTCGTCGCTTCTTGTAGCCTCCTCATCAAGCCACTGCCCCTAGGCTTCACCATGCTTTATATCCCGCGTGGTCCGATTATGAACTATTCTGATCAAGATTTGGTTAAATTTGTCATCCAGTCGCTCAAGGCCTATGGCAAGACCAAGCGGGCACTCTTTATCAAGTTTGACCCAGCACTTTTGTTGCGGCAATACTCCCTCCAAGAAGTCTCATCTAGCCCTGAAAAGACTGAGACCCTGGTCTATTTAAAAAATTTAGAAACTGCTGGCGCCATCTGGCTGGGAAGAACCAGCGACATGGCCGAGTCCATCCAGCCACGTTTTCAAGCTAATGTATATACCGCAGCCAATTTAGCAGAGCAATTTCCCAAGCACACAAAGCGCCTGATGAAAGATGCTAACAATCGAGGCGTCATCACTAGTCGCGGTAACGTGAAAGACCTCCCAGAATTTGCTAAGGTAGTGGCCTTGACGGAAGGCCGCAAGGGGGTTGCTCTGCGCAATGAAGCCTACTTCAGGAAACTGATGACCATCTATGGCCAGGATGCCTATCTCCACTTGGCCAAGGTCAATTTATCTCAGCGTTTAACAGACTATCAAACGCAACTAAAGCAAGTCAATCATGAGTTAGCAGAGACCGCTGACCACCAGAAGAAACGCTTAACCAAACTCCAGCAGCAAAAAGCTTCTATTGAAAAATATATCCAAGAATTTTCGGAGTTTACAGAGACTTACCCAGACGAATTAGTCATCGCAGGGATCCTCTCCATTCGATTCGGACACAGCATGGAGATGCTCTATGCGGGGATGAATGATGCCTTCAAAAAATTCTATCCCCAGTACTCTCTCTACCCTAAGGTCTTTCAGGATGCCTTTCATGATGGCGTTGCTTGGGCCAATATGGGAGGAGTGGAAGGCAGTCTCGACGATGGTCTGACCAAGTTCAAGGCCAATTTTGCTCCACTGTTTGAAGAATACATCGGTGAATTTGACATTCCAGTCAATGGACTCTTCTACAAACTATCCCGCTGGGCCTACCAAACCCGAAAAAAATTAAGGAATAGACACTAATGACACTTATTCAGTTAGAAGCAACAGCTTTTGAAACCTTTGCTAGCCAATATCCCGGCTCTTTTATGCAGAGTGTCGAAATGGCAGAGCTTTTCAAAAAACGTGGCTTCACCACTTATTTTCTCGGCTTAGAAAGAGACCAGCAACTGCAAGTCGCAGGCCTGGTCTACACGCTTCCCATGACCGGTGGTCTCCATATGGAAATCAACTCAGGACCTATCAGCCGAGATACTAATTACCTCAAAGAATTTTACAGGGAATTGCAAGCTTTTGCCAAGGAAAAAGGAGCCCTCCAGCTCCTGGTCAAACCCTATGATACTTATCAAGTTTTTGATGGTGAGGGGAACCCTACCAGTCCCGAAAATGGGCACCCTATCATGGATTTAACTGATCTAGGCTACCAACACGATGGCCTACTCACAGGATATCCTGGTGGTGAGCCTGACTGGCACTACGTCAAAGATTTATCTGGCCTAACACCAGAGACCTTGACCAAGTCCTTCAGTAAAAAAGGCCGTCCACAGGTCAATAAGGCCCTGAGTTTTGGCATCAAGACCAAGATTCTCACAAGGGACCAGCTCCCTCTCTTCAAGGCCGTTACTGCTGCAACGTCTGAGCGTCGTGACTATACGGACAAATCCTTGGAGTATTACCAAGACTTCTACGACAGTTTCGGCGACAAGGCCCAGTTCATGCTTGCCACCATCCAGTTTCAAGATTATCTTGACAATCTTCTAATTGACTATCGTAAACTAGAAGAGAAGCTTCAAAACACAGAAGCTCAGCTTCAAGAATACCCTGATTCAGCCAAGCACAAAAACATCTCTCGCGAACTCAAAAGTCAGATGGCAACCTTTGAAACAAGAATTTCAGAAGCTAAAAATCTCGTTGAGCAATATGGCCAAGAAGAAGTTGTTCTTGCTTGTGCCCTCTTTATCTATCTTGGCAATGAGACTGCCTATCTCTTTTCTGGTTCTCATCCAGAATTCAACCGCTTCTACGCCCCAATGGTACTCCAACACGGAGCCATGTTAGAGAGTCTCAAGCGAGGGATTTCTACCTATAACTTTTTAGGGATTACCGGCGAATTTGACGGTTCCGACGGCGTCCTTCGTTTCAAACAACAATTCAACGGTTACATCACTCGTAAAATGGGAACTTTCCGCTATTACCCTAAACCTTGGAAATTCAAGCTCTTGCAAGCGCTCAAAGGCTTGCTAGGCCGCTAATGTTCAGTCACGCTAAAAACCTGCCCATGCTCTGCATCTAGAGCTTGGACAGGTTTATTTTTTATATTTTTTCCTGGTGGAGAAGCTTGCCCTGGCCTTGAAAATGAAGGCAAGTCCATTGAACCAAACCAACCAAGAAACTTAAAACAGTCGTAACCACCATGACATTAATCATAGGATCAGTTCCCCCAATAATAGGCGTTTGACACAAAAAACCATAATTTCCTCCTGTCACAGCATTGACGCAAAGCTGTAGCAAATTGATGATGACAGTCGTCCGAACAATAAAGCGCAGCTGAAGCGTTGGAATCTCTCCTTGATCCAACAGGTAAACCAAACTGTTCACCAAGAGTGCTGCATGGCCGAAGATAAAGGAAAACGTCGTCACATGAAAAAGGGGAAAGGGATCAAAAACCGGATAAACAAAAGCTAAGATAGATCCTGCTACACCCAAATAAGCAAAATAGCGTTTCAACAGCCAGTGCTTAGGCAATAACAACAGTGACAACATGGCCAGACGGCAATGGTAAAGAGGTAAACTCTCAGACAAAGGGGCCTGAGTTGCAACATACCAACCATAAAGACTAATCAACTGGATCCATTGCAACCCTTGAAAAAAACGACTAAATCGTGATTTTTCGTGTTGAAATAAGGCTAACAAAATCAGGGCGAGACAAAAAATGAAACAAGCGAAATGTCCTAGCAAAGACAGAGAGGGCGCATGAGTTGCCTGTGAACTAAAAAAATCTTTCAGCAATCTCTCCTTCTCCCTTCTAAGCTTCTAGAAGCTCTACGATAGCAGCCAGATTCATAGAATTTGACCCTTTTAGCAACAGCTGGTCTTGGGGCTTAAGGTCTTCTTGAAGATCCTGAAGCAACTCCTCAAAACGGTCCACGGAGGCAACATAGGTCAAACGCTCATCTCCTGATAGAACTTCTGCCAAGGGAGCCATCTCTGGTCCGTAGAGGTAGATTCTGTCTAAAGCTTCTGTCAAACTTGGCGCCATACCGGCATGGAGTCGGGCAGAAGCCTCCCCCAGCTCCTTCATATCTGCCAGGACCACTATTTTGCGGCCACCTGGATTTTTAGGGATGGCTGAAAACGTCTCTAAAATCAAGCGCATAGCCGTCGGATTAGCATTGTAGACGTCCGATAGAATCTCTGCACCATTCTTGGCTTTTTTCCATTCGGTTCGGTTGCGAGTCAGCTGTAGCTGAGCCAACGCGCGCTTGATCTTCTCATCTGAAACGCCACAGACCTTGCCAACATAAGCCGCCAGCATAGCATTGGTAGCATTGTACTTGCCCGTCACTGGGAGCTCAACAGTTCCCACAAGAGCTGTGCTCTCAAAGGTCAGGTTCTCCTTGTTCTCACAAAGATTGGTCAAGCGAAGTTCTGCTTCTGGACCAAATCGAACCACTTTTTGCTGACTAGGAAGGTAAGGTTCTACCAAGGGGTCATCAGGTACCAGCAGGAGACCACCATCTGGCATCCCGCTTGTAATTTGCAGTTTCCCTTGAGCTATCTTATCTCGACTCCCAAAAAACGCTAGATGGGCTTCTCCTATCAAGGTAACCACACTGATTCTAGGTCGCGCTATCTTGGAGAGCCATTCAATGTCCCCAAGATGATCTTGCCCCATTTCTAAGACCAGCTTCTGCGTGTTATCTGGCATGTGTAAAACCGTATAAGGTAAACCAATTTCATTATTATAATTCCCTTGGGTTTTATAGGTCTGATAGGTAGTTGCCAAGACATCATGAATCATGTCTTTGGTTGTCGTCTTTCCGTTAGAACCGGTAACCGCAATCACGTCAACTTGTAATTTATCAATATAATAGCTGGCCAATTGCTGCATCGCCAAAAGAACATCTGAAACTAAGAGATGAGGACAATCTAAAGGCTTCTCTGACAAAGTTGCTACTGCTCCATTTTCAAAGGCAAGGCCTATAAACGTATGCCCATCTCGAGCACCTTTTAGTGGCATAAATAGATTTCCCGCCTTAATCTGACGACTATCAAATTCCATCCCCGTCAGCAAACTATCTGGATAGATTCGAAAGTCATTTTGTGCTCCGACAATCTTACCGACCTCATAAAAACTTAAGCGCATAGCGTATCCTCTTCTTTTCTCAATCGACCCTATTGTACCACAATTTCCATCAATCGTAAAACTTCCTCAGTCTTCTCTCACGCCTTACGCACGAAAAATGCATGCAACTGTTTGGGCACATACGTATTTTTCAAAAATAGCCCCAAAGACAACTTAATACCAGTAGAAATCTTTCAACCTCATTAGCCTTATGCCAAAAACTTTATTTGAAACATTTGCCATTTAGATGACGCTTTACTTTCTAAATGCTGATTTTTTTACATCCGTTATGGTTTTCTTTCTAGTATGTATGAAAATTTTTGAAAATCGCTCTCGTTTGTTCTTTGCATAATCAGTATCTTAACGCCTCAAAAAAAGTTAACCAGTTCAGTATTCCCAAGGGGTTTATCGGTTAAAAAATATTGAAACTTTTTTCACAAAATACTTGAAAACGATTTCTTTTTCGGGTATAATAATCTTGTAAAAATAAGAAAGGATTGAATAGCTGATTATCCAGTGACACTATCCAACCATTTTATAAAAGGAGACTTTCTATGAAAGCAGCAACATTCGCAGAACTTGGACGTATCGAACTCCAAGACCATCCAAAACCTTCTATCATCAAACCCACAGACGCTGTTGTTCGCATTCTAAAAACAACCATTTGTGGAACAGACCTCCACATTTTAGGTGGCGATGTTCCTGAAACACCACCTGGTTCCATACTTGGTCACGAAGGAATTGGTATTGTCGAAGAAGTCGGTTCAGCCGTTAACAACTTTAAGGTTGGCGATAAGGTTATCGTTTCCTGTATCACATCTTGTAATGTCTGCCATTACTGTAAACGCTCCTTGCCATCCCATTGCGAAACAGGCGGTTGGATTTTAGGGCATTTGATCCCTGGTACACAGGCAGAGTATGTCCATATCCCACACGCTGATGGCTCGCTCTACCATGCACCTAAGACGGTTGAGGACGATGCGCTTGTCATGCTGTCTGATATTTTCCCAACCTCCTTTGAAATCGGGGTTCAGTCATCTGATGTCAAACCAGGTGATACCGTCTGTATCATTGGTGCTGGCCCAATTGGTCTCGCAGCCCTTCTGACTGCCCAGTTCTACTCCCCTGCCAAGATTATCATGATCGACTTATCGCAATCTCGCCTAGATGCCGCCCTGAAATTTGGCGCTACCCACACGATTTGCTCGTCTGATATAGACGAAATCAAGGCCAAAATTAATGACATTACCAATGGCTATGGTGTTGATATTGCTATGGAATGTGTCGGATACCCTGCAACCTTTGATGTTGCCCAGAAAATTGTCAGCATCGGTGGTCACATTGCCAATTTAGGCGTTCATGGAAAACCAGTTTCCTTTGAACTGCAAGATTTATGGATCAAGAACATCACCCTCAATACTGGATTGGTCAATGCCAATACAACTGAAATGTTGCTCAATGTCATCAAATCAGGAAAAATTGACGCAACCCAACTGGTGACTCACCACTTCAAGCTATCTGAAATCGAAAAAGCCTACGACGTCTTCAAAAATGCAGAAGCTAACAAATCCCTCAAGGTCATTATCGAAAATGATATCAGCCCAGTTTAAGTTTTACTCAAAGAAAATCAATCTAGCCTAGGAAACGAAGCTGATGATAGAGCTGGAGTTCATCGAAGCGAGTTGGCAACGGCCATCTTTGGTTTTCAAACAGTATTAGAAGACGTCTCGCAGTCCCTGCCAGATAGACATCCAAAACGAGGCCGGGCAAAAACTAGCCTCAAAATCAAACCACACCGTGATTTCTGTCTTGAAAACAATCAAGATGAAAGAATCACTGTGTGGTTTTTGAG
>NZ_JBEPLO010000027.1:0-32906 GCF_040545225.1 Streptococcus rupicaprae
ATAATTATAAACCATGACATGAGAAAACGAGCATCTCCAACTGCGGAAATGCTCGTTTTTGTCTATTCTGAAACTAGTTTTTGCCCAGCCTCTTTTCATCATCGAAATAAGCTTATTTAACCTTTAATAAAACAAGATTTAAGACGACATCAACGATGATACTAAAGCGTCGCACTTCCTTTGCGTGAAAGGCTCTTTAAACCCACCAGCAAGCTGAGGCCGATTCCTATAAGCGCATAGACCCCGAAAGCCCCGCTGGCAGTCGGATTCAACTTGGCCAGTAGTCCAGGAACAAAAGCTGAGGTAGCGCCGCCAAGATTACAGCCGAGCAAGACCAGTGTCATGACCAGATTGAGAATCTGAGGTGGTGTGTTTTCCGAAGCATTGTTAAAAACGAGGGTTAGGATAATGCTGTAGAAAAATCCAGAAATGACAGCAACTACAGCAAGTATGAAAAAGTTCTGAGCAAGTGCGGTTACCAAAATACTAACTGAAAAAATCAGCAAGGAAACTGGCAACAAGAACCCTTTCAACCGCTCCAATAACCAGCCAAATGCTAGGCCTGCCAAAATCCCCATCAGCATCATGGCACTCAGGACCCAACTAGCTTCCCTCGGCGTCCCTAAGTTAGCAACTTGAACCATGACAGGAATTTTTAAAAGCAAGGAGGTATTGACATTGATGGCAAAGAAGGCAATAAGCGCTAAACCGAGAGCCAATCGTATATAAGACCCGTCTAGCTTGACCTTCTGATCGGATTCCCCTTGGAGGGTCTTCTCTTCAGGAAGATCTGGTACAAATCTATGGTAGAGGACCAGGATAAGGAGGGCGAGAAAATAAATAGCAAAGCTCCATTTCCAACCGAGTCCCAAGAGAAGGCCAACGATAGCAGTTAAACTAGCAGACCCCAAGACTTCCGAGGCCCCTCGTAGCCCCATCATTTGGATGCGTTCCTTGCCCTGATAGAGCAGACTGACCAGATTGATGGCCCGCGCATTGATCATTCCTAGGCCTAGACCTAGCACGATACGGCCAACAAAGATAAGGGGATAACTTTGAACCAACAAGGGTAAACCGCCTCCTGCAGCCACTAGAATCAAACCCAAACTCATGATGGCCCTTTCGGAAAGAAATCGGGTCAAAAGGCGATTCCCCACCAATGTGACCATAATTGCCAAAGAAGTCACGGTGATTAAAAACTCCACCTCTTGGATGCTCCGGCCTTGATTGGCAAAAAAAGAAATCATGGCTGGGATGGCAGAGGAAACAGAATAGGTTGAAATCAGCATAAAAGAGAGAGATAAGACACTGATTTTTTCAAGTAGAGGACGCATAGTAGATAACCCTTCTAAGGATTCAGAGAACATAGGAAGCACCAAAACGGACTAGGAATAAGCCCATCTCTGCCATAACTGTTCCATAAATCCAACACTTTCATTCCTGTCAATTATACTGCATTTTGGTCTAAATAGCAAAGCCATCTAGCCTTGCTCCAATGCACGACAAGCCCATGAAGAAAATTTTCTCACACATTTTACATCCGCAAACCTATCTTCTCTCGCTTCTGCCAAAATTAGAATAAACTGTTATTCTAAAAGATATCCTTTTGTTGAAAATACTCTATCTGAAAGCCAAACTTTCTCTAAGCGTTTGGCGTGGGTTTCAGCGACCTACGCCTTGGATTATCTGAGATTTTGTGGTATAGTTAAGCTATCTTTGATTTAAGAAGGAGAACCTATGACCACGCTTGAGAAATTGACCCGCGCGAGCCATTTGATTGACATGAACGATATTATCCGAGAAGGCAACCCCACCCTACGTCAGGTGGCCGAACCAGTTGAGATGCCGCTCTCTGATCAGGACATTATCTTAGGGGAAAAAATGATGCAGTTTTTGAAACACTCCCAAGACCCTGTCATGGCGGAAAAATTAGGCCTTCGTGGGGGAGTCGGCCTGGCTGCGCCTCAACTGGATATTTCCAAGCGGATCGTTGCCTGCTTGGTTCCCAATCCAGAAGATGAAAATGGCAATCCTCCTGCCCAGGCCTATGCCTTAGAAGTGATTATGTACAATCCCAAAATTATCTCCCATTCTGTCCAAGAAACAGCCCTGGCAGATGGCGAGGGCTGCCTGTCGGTCGACCGCCCAGTGGAAGGCTACGTTATCCGCCATAGCCGCATCACTGTAGAATACACCGACAAACAAGGTCAACCCCAACGGATCAAACTCAAGGGCTTTAATGCCATTGTTGTCCAACATGAAATTGACCATATCAACGGCATCATGTTCTACGACCGCATCAATGCAGACGCACCTTTTGCCATGAAAGAGGGCTTGGTGCTGATTGACTAAGACTCACAGAAAATCAATCTAACCTAGGAAACTCGTTTTTGATGAACTCCAGTTCTATCAAAAGCGAGTTGACAAGGGCTGGCCTTGATTTTGAAAGCGTATAAAGAGTCTAGATCAAACCACTATCCATCTATTGGACCAAAGAAAAAGGCTTCTTCCCGTATTGGGAGAGGCCTTTTTAGCTGGGAAGGTCAAACGCGACATCTGGATGTCTCCTACTTGAACGTTCTACTACCTAATCTTTTCAAATCTAAGATGCACACTGTACTGGTCGTCAAAACCGATACGTTCCAAATCTCGCTGCAGGCGGTACTCGATGTAGTGCTGGGCAATCTTAAAATAGCCAGCGTCCAATAGCCGATATTCCACCTGGGATTGTACCATACTGATCGTCGGACGTTCTGCCTGGGCTTCACTGAGGTCTAGGACAACCTTTTTGGTCACTTCTGCCAGGTCATGGCGGAGCTTTTCATCAAGCACATAGACTGTCTGAGCCGCTTTTAAAATAGCTTGGTAAATTTTTTCTGGGTCAAAATCAACAATCTGACCACTGCGTTTGGTTACTTGCATAGGCACCTCCATGAAACTTTCTGAATATCTTTGATTACTTCTATTATCTTAGTTTTCATGCCATTTGTCAACTGTAAAACCGCTTAACCATCTGTTTTCACGGTCTTTTTCGCCAAGCCTCGCGATAGGTTTTTAGGCGAAATAGCCAAGCTGCTAACCCAGCAACAACTAGGAGGATGAGGCCCAGGGAGATTAGCAATAACGTCCAGTCACTCAGTTCTATAGCCTCACTACCATTCCTACTCCAACGACTCCCACAAGACCTATCGCCACCAGCTGAACAAACAAGAGGTAACAATCAATCACTAGCAAGAAGCGCGGAAACCGCTCATAGGTCCAGAACCTTTTGAGCAGGTAACCGAGGGTCAGTGATATACTGATTATTTTTAACCAAGTCATGCTACAGTCCTCTATCTTAAAGCCTCTTTCAGGGATAGAACCTTGTCCTTTGAAACATAATCGTAGGCACTAGGCACACCATAGCTATAGTCCACTGCCTGCCCTGAGCTGGTTGGGTCTTCTTGCCAGGCCTTAAAACTGGCATGCACTTGCCCAATGCCTGTCGCCTCATAGAGCTGTCGAACATTGTCCGCAGCTATGCCTGATCCCATGCAGAACGCGACTTGGTCACCATAGCGCTTTTGAAGCTGGACCAAGATTTCTACGCCTTCAAGAGCTGTGGCTGCCTGCCCAGAAGTCAAAATCCTGTCGCACCCCAAATCGATCAGCTGCTCTGCTATTTGCCAAATATCCTGCGCCACATCAATGGCCCGATGGAAGACAAAGTCCGCCCCAAAACGATGGGCCAGGGCAATCAACTCCGCCACAAAGGCGACATCCAAACTGCCATCTGCTGTCAAGGCACCGCAGGCAAGGCCGTCTGCGCCAGCTTCTAAGAGCAGGCGCGCGTCCAGTCGCATGACCTCCTTTTCGGCCTCGCTATAGCAGAAGCCTGCCCCTCGTGGACGCACCATGCAGATGATGGGTAGCTTAACCCGCTCCTTGGCTAATTTTAAGGTGGCGAGGCTGGGGGTTAATCCTCCCAAATGCAGGGCTGAATTTAGTTCAATCCGGTCCGCACCCCCTTCTTGAGCCGTCAAGCAGTCCTCCAAGGAACCTGCACAAACTTCAATTAACATACTTCCTTATCTCCTGCCAAGTCAAATAGGTCTCAAAAATCATTTTAGAAGATGAATAGATTCAAGACTTAGGCTAAAGTAAGCCGAAGGACTGACGAACAGCTAACCTTTAAAGATAAGCCGTTCGTTCAATAGCCTCCTTCGCTCCGTTTCTAAAATAGATCATCAAACAAACTCAACTGGTTATCTTCTGGCATATTGCCAAGGATCCCCATATCGCTCATTTTTTCGACCAATGTCGTGGATAGACCACCACGTTTTCGTAGCTCAGTCTTGGAGAGAAATTCCCCTTCGCTTCTCGCTTTGACCAGCTGCTTGGCAACGTTCTCTCCGAGACCATCCATGGCCACAAACGGTGGAATCAAGGTATCTCCCTCAATCTGAAAGTCAATGGCATCGCTTCGGTAGAGGTCTAGCTTGCCAAATTTAAAGCCACGTTCCAGCATTTCATTGACAATCTCAAGAGTCGTGTAGAGATCATTTTCAACATTGGAAGCCATATTGGCTTTCTTTTTTTCTGCAATCTCAGCCATCTTGGCCTTGACCTTACCGAGTCCACCAGACATGGTCGCCAAATCAAAGGCCTTGGCACGAATGGAGAAATAAGCGCAGTAGTAATAAATCGGATGATGGACCTTAAAGTAGGCCACCCGCAAGGCCATCATAACATAGGCTGCCGCGTGAGCTTTGGGGAACATGTACTTGATTTTTCCACAGGATTCGATGTACCAGTCTGGCACCTTATTGGCTCGCATGGCTTCGATATAGCCGTTGCGCTCTTCCTCTGAAATCTTGAGCCACATGCCCTTCCGCACGCGCTCCATGATGTTAAAGGCCATCTTGGGCTCTAGTCCTGCGTGCATGAGGTAAACCATGATATCGTCCCGACAGCCGATAACCGTTGACAGGTCCGCAATTCCCGACCGAATCAGGTCTTGGGCATTGCCCAGCCAAACGTCTGTCCCGTGAGATAGTCCAGAAAGCTGGAGCAACTCTGAAAAGGTCGTTGGATGGGTCTCATCAACCATGCCACGGACAAAGTTGGTCCCAAATTCAGGAATCCCTAGCATCCCTGTCGAGGTTCCAATCTGCTCAGGAGTTACCCCTAAAATCTCTGTTCCTGAAAAGAGAGCCATCACTCCTGGATCATCCGCTGGAATATCCTTAGGATCAATCCCTGAAAGGTCCTGAAGTTTACGAATCATGGTCGGGTCATCGTGTCCTAGGACGTCTAACTTGAGAATATTTTCATCAATATCATGGAAGTTAAAGTGGGTCGTCTGCCAACCAGCAGTCACATCATCTGCTGGGTATTGGACAGGGGTAAAGTCATACACATCCATATAGTTTGGAATAACGACGATTCCACCAGGGTGCTGGCCAGTTGTCCGCTTAACGCCGGCTGCCCCAGCAGCCAACCGTTCAACTTCGACATCTCGGTAAAATTTACCGTAATCTCGTTCATAGCCACGGACAAAACCATAAGCTGTCTTATCAGCCACCGTACCAACTGTCCCTGCCCGAAAGGCATATTGTGCTCCAAAAATATCACGGACATCCAAATGGGCAGCCGGCTGATCATCTCCTGAGAAATTCAAATCAATATCGGGCACCTTATCCCCATCAAAACCAAGGAAGGTCTCAAAGGGGATGTCCTGCCCATCTTTTTTCAGGGAACTGCCACAGTTTGGGCAGGCCTTATCTGGCAGATCAAAACCAGACCCGTAAGAACCATCTGTGATAAATTCTGAATACTGGCAGTCTTTACAGTAATAGTGAGGGGATAGGGGGTTGACCTCAGTAATCCCAATCATGGTCGCAACAAAGCTCGATCCGACAGACCCACGGGAACCCACCAGATAGCCACGTTCGTTTGACCGCTCCACCAGCATCTGGGAAGCCAAATAAATTACCGCAAAGCCATTCCCCAAGATAGACGTCAATTCTTTCTCAATCCGCAGATCAACCAAATCTGGCAGAGGATTGCCATAAATCTCAAAAGCTTTCTCATAGGTCATCTCAGCAACCCGCTCTTCTGCCCGTTCAATAAATGGCGTGTAAAGATCGCTCTTGACCACCTGAACGTTCTCAAATCGCTCTGCCATGGCTTGGGTGTTGGTCACGACCAACTCATAGGCCAAATCATTTCCAAGGAAAGCAAAGTCATCCAGCATCTCATTGGTCGTTCTAAAATGCGCCTTAGGAAGAGGAGCCGGCTGGGCATTTTCCCCGTGGCCGATGGTCCTGTTAATCATGGCTCCCTGGCCCAGACTGCGGACAATAATCTCTCGGTAAATCTCCTGCTCTGGATCCAGGTAATGGGCATTGCCTGTCGCTAAGACTGGCATATTCAGGCGTTTGCCGACCTCAATCATGGCCTTGATAATTTCCTGAACTTCCGCTTCATCCTTGACCTGCTCACGAGCAATCAGGGGAGCATAGATAGCTGGTGGCATGACTTCGATAAAGTCGTAGTAACGGGCGACCTTAACAGCCTCATCAATCCCTTTGGAAACAACAGCGTCAAACAGTTCCCCATCTGAACAAGCGGTTCCGATCAGCAAGCCCTCGCGGTGCTCATCCAGTACTGTACGCGGGATACGAGGAACACCTTCAAAATATTTGGTGTGAGATAGACTAACCAACTTAAACATATTCTTCAGACCAATCTGATTCTGAACGTAGAGTGTCGCGTGTTTGACGCGGGCCTTCTTGTAAGAATCCTCAGCAATCAACTGCTTATTGAACTGATTGAGATTGGTAATCTGGTGTTTTTCTGCAGCCTCTTTCAAAAAGATAAAAAGCAGGCGTCCCGTCGCTTCCGCATCGTAGTTGGCCATATGGTGATGCTCCAAGGCTACCCCAAAACGCTTGGTTAGAGGCCCCAAACCATGCCGTTTGTATTCAGGGTAAAGGTTTCTTGCAAACTCTAGGGTATCGATCACTGGCTGATGGATTTCAGGCATTCCATGGCGCTCGTAGTTGACATTGAGGAAGCCCACGTCA
Organism: Streptococcus rupicaprae; assembly: GCF_040545225.1. Classification (NCBI taxonomy): domain Bacteria; kingdom Bacillati; phylum Bacillota; class Bacilli; order Lactobacillales; family Streptococcaceae; genus Streptococcus; species Streptococcus rupicaprae. The sequence continues at coordinate 7,068 of NZ_JBEPLO010000027.1, forward strand.
AAAGTGGCGTTATGGGCCACAAGGACGCTGTCCTCACAAAAGTCCTTGAAAGCTTTCAGTACCTCTTCCAAGGGCTTAGCGTTACGAACATGGTCATCAGTAATCCCTGTCAAATCCGTGGTAAAGGCAGATAGAGGATGACCAGGATTGATGAATTCATCAAATTCCGCAATGATATTGCCCTTGTGCATCTTAGAAGCCGCAATCTGAATCAGGTCATTGTAAATGGCTGACAGCCCTGTCGTCTCGACGTCAAAGACCACATACGTTGCATCTGCCAAATCCACATCCGCTTCGTTGTAGGCAATAGGGACACGGTCCTCCACGATATTAGCCTCAAGGCCATAGATCAGCTTAAGGCCACGTTTTTTAGCCTGCTTGTAGCCGTGTGGAAAACTCTGCACATTGCCATGGTCTGTGATAGCGAGGGCAGTGTGCCCCCAATCCGCGGCTCGGTCCACTAAATCTTCGACGGTCGGCAAGGCATCCATGGTTGACATGTTGGTATGAGCATGAAATTCAACCCGCTTTTCTCCTTCTGGCATCAGGTCCTTACGGCCTGGCTTGGTCACTTCCAAGACATCCTGAACATTCATATTGAGGTCATTGGTAAAGGGGTTAAGGCTGATATTGCCTCGCACGCGGAGCCAGGCACCTTTTTTGATCATCTCAAATTTTTGTGCCTCTTCTTCATTTTTAGCCCATTTTTGTAGAGCAAAAGATGAGGTGTAGTCAGTCATTTTAAAGTTTATCAAGCAACGACCCGTCTTAGTGACCTTGGTTTCCACAGCAAACACTAAGCCTTCAAAGACCAGACGGTTTTCTTCAGTGGTGACCTCAACCATCGGTGTGATTTCGGCCTTGTCTAGCTTGGCATTGGATTGCTTGATTTTAGCGGCTTCTCCAAAGTCGAAAGCCGGTTTGGTCTCCACAGCTGGCGGTGGCGCTTGTTGCTCCAAAGCTGCTAAAGCTTCCAAGGCTTCCTGGTTGGCGGATTGGATAATTTCTTCATTCTTAGCCAGATAATCGTCTTGGTGGCGCTGAGTTAAGGACTCGCAAATCTCCAGCTTCACATTAGTCCCGGCAAAGCCAAATCGCTTCATCTGCTCTTCCAGATTCGGCAAATGCGTTTTCTTGAAGTGAGGATTGGCAATGGTTTCAGGACCCTTGATAAGCAGAGTCCCATCCTGCCAAGAAACCTCAAGCCCTTGAAACACCGACTTAAAGCCGATACTCTGGCAAAGCTCCTCCGTAAAGGCTTCTTGGTAATAGGCTGAGACCAGATCTTCTGCGCTTGCCAAGTCATCAGCCCTTATCTCGAAAGAAACCCGATTGCCCAAATCCTCAAAAGTCCTGAGAAGGCCTGCCTTTAAAGCCTGGTAGGCATCGATAGGGAGCAGCTGGTCAAATTGGAACTGAAACTCCCAAAACTTGCTGACCTTATGTAGCTTGACAGCCAAAATCCGACCGCTCGCAAAGACTGCGGACTCCTTCCATTCTTGGGGTAATTTAATCTGAGCCATTAAGAGCTGAAACTTGTCTGACATAGGAACTCCTCGCTAACTATTCCTTTTATTTTACCATAGTTGGACCCTTTTTTCGAGTAGAAGGCGAGGTCCAATTCCTCCCTCAAAGCAGATTAAGTGAAAATTTAACACTTTTAATTTTCTCAACCATAAAATATAGAAGTCTCCTCCCAAAATATGGTATACTAGTGACAATCATTAATTAGTAAGGATCTTCCTATGCCAAAATCGAGTCATATCCTCGCCACCATTGAAGCAGCTCAAACGGATTTTACGGAAGTTGAGAAAAATATTGCGGATTTCTTTAGAGCCGAAGCTCTTCAAATCAATGACTTATCTTCACAAATTGTCGCTCAAAAACTGCATGTTTCCCAGGCTGCCCTGACTCGGTTTGCCAAAAAATGCGGATTTCAAGGCTATCGTCAATTCATCTTTGAGTACCTTAATAGCCGTGAAGACTTAGAGCAGAATTTTGACCATATCAAGAACCCCTTAACCAAGCGTGTCCTGCTTGATTACGAGGATATCACCAGACAGAGCCATCAGTTAATTAACGAAGACCAGCTCCAAACTATTGCCCAGCTGATCGAAGATGCTGATCGGGTTTATTTCTTCGGTCAGGGGAGCTCCGGCCTAGTCGCTAGGGAGATGAAACTCCGCCTCATGCGACTGGGTGTCATCTGTGAAGCCTTGACAGAGCAGGAAAGTTTTTCTTGGACCATCAGCATCTTGGATGAGAGTTGTCTGGTCATCGGTTTTTCCCTCTCCGGCCAGACCCAGACCGTCATCAAGGGATTAGAGGCCGCAAAGGATAAGGGAGCCAAAACAGTCCTGTTTAGCGCCAGAGCTGAGATTTATCAAGAAATATTTACAGAGGCCGTCTCTCTAGCTTCCGTCCATCATCTGGACTACGGCAACCGCATTTCCCCTCAGTTTCCCATGCTCTTTTTGCTGGATATTCTCTATGCTTACTTCCTTGAAATCAATAAGGAGAAAAAAGACGCTATCTTCAACGCCTATACCTTTCCACCGAGACCTTAAAAACCTAACACTATTTTAGCTTTATAAGACAAACACCCTCCATCTGGACTTGCCAGTGGAGGGTTGTTTTACTCATAAACACGATAAGAACCAAAGGTCGTTCCTATAGCCTCTTCCAAGAAACGATGAAGTTTTGGCAAGGCTTCCTTAGGGATATGCTTTCTCAAAACTGATTCATCAATCCCCTCTTCAGTCTCAGAATCAAAACCATAGGCATAGGTTACCAAGCCATCAAAATGATGCGGCTGACCAAAAGGAATGCTCTTCCAAGACAGGAGACCTATACTTTCTAAATCTTTACGGAGCTGGTCAATTTTTCGACGCCTAATGCTAACAAAGTCGATATTTTCCTCAACCAGACCATCTCGGCCAATCTGCTGAAGATAGTAGTGTCGCGCGTGAAAATCAATGGCCAGCTCCGCCGATCTACCATCAAGATATTCAGCCTGAAAACAGATAAAATAAAGGGTGTCATAATTCTTTTCCATACTTGACATCATACTCCTTATTTTGGAAAAATGCAAAACATCTTTAGATAAAGCCGCACTGTACGCACGAAGAAAATGCACGCAACCATTTTCTATACACATGCATTTTTACAAAAAATCTCTTGAAAATATTCCGATAATCAGGTCTGTTCTGTTGATATCACAGAAATGATACCACAATTTTCATCTAAAAAGTGCCTACTCCTCTGAAAAATCGTTTTCTGACATCGTCTTTTCTTCATACGTTTGGTATTAGATAAAGCTATTAGAGTTGATCTTTCTCTGTCTATCCCTTCAGAAATGTTATCTAAGACCAGATATCTTGGTGCCTATACTTAAGCAACACTTTTCCGTATAGAGTTTATAAGATCTTTTCTCTTAAGCGGTTAATCACCTAAACATTGGGACTTAAGAGTTAAGACTGCTGTGCAGGCAGAAATAGCCCCACCAATGGACCTAAACTTTGGCTCCAAGCACCCATTCTTACCAGGAAAGAAGATTTCTTGGCTGACAAACTCAGCTTGAAGAAACGGTCAATCTCTCAGTGACAGCATTGTCACAGGGCCAACTAGCTTGAGACTGGACTGGTCTCTTCCTAGGACTACTTCTAGGGCCTGGCACTTAACTCCCCTGCCTACCTAATAGACCGTCACCTCTGGGCGGTCCGTCAGTTTGGAGCTTTGACCATGGCGTTGCGCCAAAATGGCCTCTACATCTTGGATTGTGACTCCTTGTTCAACCAGCATTACCATCAGATGGTAAAGTAGGTCGGCTGTTTCATTGACGAGTTCTGATTGATCAGCGTTTTTAGCTGCAATCACCACCTCCGTGGCCTCTTCGCCAACCTTTTTCAAAATCTTGTCCAAGCCCTTATCCAATAAATAATTAGTATAGGACCCTTCCTGGGGTTGGACTTTTCGATCAAGCACGGTCTGGTATAACTGATGTAACATCTCTGCCTCCTTTTAAGTTTTCTGCACGAGACCTAGGCATAAGCCAGCTCTTTAGCTTATAGGCGCTTGTCCCTGCCTCATAAAATATCCCGAAAAAAACAACTGTTGGCACCTGTATGACAGGCTGCACCGATTTGACTGACCGTGGCCAACAGAGTATCTCTATCACAATCTGTCTTGAGGGACCTGACTGTCTGGTAATGGCCGCTGGTTGCTCCCTTGTGCCAGAGCTCATGACGACTGCGACTCCAATAATGCATCTGACCCGTCTCCAGCGTCTTTTGGTAGGCCAGAGCATTCATATAGGCCAACATGAGTACCTGCCCCGTCTCATGTTCAAGCACAATGACAGGGACTAATCCCCCTTGTTTTTCAAAATCTAAATCTAGGGCTTGCATGCTCTCACCGCCATTCCTGCTGTAGCCATTGTCGCCTTAGTCTCCGAGATACCAACTTCTCCATAATGGAAAATAGAAGCTGCCAGAGCACCCGTCGCTGCAGTCTGCTCAAAAACTTCCAAAATATGGACCAGACTACCTGCTCCGCCTGAGGCAATGATGGGAACATCCACCACAGCTGCCACTGCCTGGAGCATGGCCAAGTCAAAACCTGCCTTGGTCCCATCTCGGTCCATGCTGGTCAGCAAGATTTCACCGGCCCCCAAGGCCACCACTTCCTTGGCCCAGTCAATCAAGTCCTTACCTGTATCCTTGCGCCCCCCTGCTACAAAAACATGCCAACTGCCATCTGCAACACGTTTGGCATCAATGGCTACCACCACACACTGGTTGCCAAATTTCTGCGCACAGTCCGCGATAAGTTGGGGATTGGCTACAGCCGAGGAATTGACCGCCACCTTGTCCGCACCTGCTTGGAGCATGCGCTGCATGTCTGCCACCGAACGAATGCCACCCCCGACAGTAAAGGGGATAAACACCTGCTCTGCCACACGCCGCACCATCTCTACCGTTGTTTCACGCTCCTCATGAGTAGCTGTAATGTCTAGGAAGACCAATTCATCACATCCCGCTTCATAATAAGCCTTAGCAGCATCAACTGGATCGCCCACATCCGTAAGATTGACAAAATTGACCCCCTTGACAACACGCCCGTCCTTGACATCCAAGCAAGGAATAATCCGCTTTTTCAACATATCCTAACCTCCAAATGCCTTGAATTGATCCAGGCTGATCCGCCCTTGGTAATAGGCCTTGCCAACAATGGTACCGGCCACGCCCAACTCAGCCAGCCTTTCCAGATCAGACACATCCGCAATCCCGCCTGAGGCAATTATCTGTACCTGGGGCAATTCAGCTATCAAACGCTCATAATGGTCAAAATTGGGACCGGTCAGGGTACCGTCGCGCGCCACATCCGTATAAATAAGATGTTGAACACCCCTATCAGCCATGGACTTAGCCAGGGTGACAAAGTCTATATTGCTGGTCTCCAACCAGCCCTCGGTCGCCACAAAACCATCCTTGGCATCAATGCCCACCATAATCCGATCTGGACCAAAAGTAGCCAGTGCCTCTGCTACAAAATCAGGCGCCTTGACCGCCATGGAACCAATAATTACCCGATCCACCCCAACTTGGAGGTAATCTCTAATCTGCTCTAGGGTCCGAATGCCGCCTCCGACCTGAATTCCAAGTCCCGTTTCAGCCTTGAGGCGAGCAATCAAGTCACGGTTGACTACCTGGCCTGTTAAGGCACCGTCCAAGTCAACCACATGAATAAAGGTCATACCTACTGCGGCAAAAGTGCGGGCCTGATCTAACACATCCGGATTGACTACCGTTTTTTGGGCAAAATCACCCTTGAAGAGCCTTACTGCCTGGCCATCCTTAATGTCAATTGCAGGAAAAATTTGCATGTGTCTACTCCTTTGTATCACTTGTTAATATTTAAGGGCCTTCATTGACATAGATCAATAAATCGACTGAGAATCCCCAGACCCACATCACCAGACTTTTCAGGATGAAATTGGGCGCCATAGACCTGACCGCGATGAATCATAGCAGGTATTTCCATGCTATAATCCGCCGTTACATCCAGACTATCTGCTGGCACATCAGCAAAATAGCTATGGACAAAATACACATCTTGACCATCCAAACTCGCTGTCAATGGGGTTGTCTGCCTAACCGTCAACCCATTCCAGCCCATATGGGGCACAGGATAGTAGGGCTGGACAGGTATGGGCCTCACCACCCCTGGAATCAAGCCCAGACCCGCCGTCTGACCATGCTCCAAGCTCTCGTCCAACAAGAGTTGCATCCCCAGGCAAATTCCCAGCAAGGGGGTCCCTTGGCTGACCGCCGTCTTAATAACATCGACTAAGCCTCGCTTTTCCAGCTCTGCCATGGCCGCCGGAAAGGCCCCAACACCAGGCAAGATCAAACCATCCGCTGCCAAAATCTGCGCTGGATCATGGGAAAGCTGAGCAGAGCTACCTAACTTTTCCAGAGCACGCAAGACATTGGCTGTATTCCCCGCATCGTAATCAATCACGATAATCATTGCTAGCCTCCCTATAACAAGCCCTTGGTCGAGTTGACCCCCTGGATTTCAGGATTATAGGTGACCGCTTCACGCAAGGCCCGTCCAGTTGCCTTGAACAAACTTTCAGCCTTGTGATGGTTATTCTTGCCGTGAAGAATCTTCAAGTGCAGATTCATTTGTAAATTAAAAGCCAGAGCTTGGAAGAATTCTTCGACTAGCTCAGTGTCAAAAGCTCCCAACTTGGGATTGTCAAAAGCACAGTCAAAGACCAGATAACTACGCCCTGATAGGTCAAGACTAGCCATCCCCAAGGTCTCATCCATAGGGACAAAGCTCGTCCCATAACGGTTGATCCCTACCTTGTCTCCGAGAGCCTCACGCAGGGCCTGGCCCAGAACAATCCCCACATCCTCCACAGTATGGTGGCTATCCACATGTAAATCACCAACCGCCTTGACCTCCAAGGCCATGCGACCATGTCGAGCAAAGAGGGTCAACATGTGGTCAAAGAAACCCACCCCTGTGTCGATACAAACAGGCTCCTGGGCATCCAGATTAATCTTGAGATGAATTTGCGTCTCAAAAGTATCACGTTTCATTTCGGCTTGTCTCATACTAAGTCCTTTCCTTTAATCAGTCTCGCCCCGCACCTCGATGGCTCTAGCGTGTCCCGCTAGACCCTCGGCGTAGGCCAAGGTAGTGATAGCTGGTGCCGCTACTTTTAGGGCAGCTGAATCATATTGGGTATACTGGATTCGCTTGACAAAATCATACACCCCCAAGGCCGAAGAAAATCGACTGGTCGCTGTCGTCGGCAAGACATGATTGGTCCCTGCAAAATAATCCCCAATAGGCTCTGAGGTGTAATGGCCTAGGAAGATTGAGCCTGCATTTTCAACCTGATCGAGGTAAGCATAGGCCTGGTCCATGGCAATTTCCAGATGTTCTGGGGCAATTTGATTCATAAGCTCAAACATTTCTGCCTTGGTCTCCGTCACAATGATAGACCCATAATCTGTGATGGCCTGCCGTGCAATGGTCTGTCGGGGCAAACTGGACAGCTGTTTTTCAATCTCTAGTTGGACGGCGTCTGCCAGCTGGCTGGAATTGGTCACCAAAATAGCGCGAGCTAGGGCATCGTGCTCTGCCTGTGATAGCAAATCAGCAGCTACATAGCGTGGATTGGCCGTCTCATCAGCAATCACACCAATCTCAGAAGGCCCTGCAATCATATCAATCCCCACCAAACCGTAAACCTGTTTCTTAGCTGTAGCGACATAGATGTTCCCCGGCCCTGTAATCTTATCCACCTTGGGCAAGGTCTCTGTCCCATAAGCCAAGGCTGCAATCCCGTGGGCTCCACCCACTTGATAAATCCGATCCACACCAGCCAAACGAGCTGCTACCAAAATCGCTGGGACATAGTGGGTCTGGGGCGGCGTAATCATGATAATTTCCTTAACACCAGCCAGCTTGGCTGGAATCACATTCATAAGAACCGAAGACGGATAAGCTGCCGTCCCACCAGGAACATAGACTCCCACTCGTTGGATAGGACGTACCAATTGGCCACGGATCACACCTGCAGAAGGGGAGTCTTCAAAACCTGTCTCGATTTGCTGGCGATGGTAGCTCTCAATATTGATCTTGGCTGCTTCTAGTGCAGCCAAAACTTCCGCATCCACCTCTGCAAAGGCCTGATCAATTTGGACTTGACTAATTTCAAGCTCAGTCACACTCACTTTATCAAACTGGACTGCATAGTCACGCAGGGCCGCATCACCGCGCTGCTTGACCGTCTCAATAATATCCCGGACCTGCGCCTCGACAGCCAGATTGTCCTGGGCCAAGGCCAATTGCTCACGGTGCAAAACGGCTGCAATATCAGCCAAACTTCCACTGAGTCTTTTCATTTAAAGGGTACCTCCTCTGTGCCAACAATGCCCTCCATTTGACGAATAAAGGACAAAACCTGGGGCTTATTTTTGAGCGCCGCCTTATTAACAATCAGACGGGCTGAAATACGACAAATATCCTCATAAATAGACAGGCCATTGGCCACCAAAGTATGACCTGTCTCTACAATATCCACGATGGCGTCCGCCAAACCGATAACCGGGGCAATTTCCACGCTGCCCTGGATGGAAATGATTTCCACATCCTCTCCCTTACGGTTAAAATGATCTCTGGCAACAGTGGGGTACTTGGTCGCAATCCGCTTGCGCTTATGGTCATTAGGATTGTAGGCTTCTGTAGAAGCCACAGAAAATTTGCATAGACCAAAGTTCAAATCCAACATTTCCAAGTAACCTGTCGGATGCTCCATCAGCACATCCTTGCCGACCACTCCCAAATCAGCCACCCCATGCCGCACATAAGTGGTCACATCGGGCGCCTTGACCAAAAGAATACGTAACTGCTGATCTGGACTTTCAAAAATAAGATTGCGGCCCTTGTCCGCCATAAACTCTAAATCAAAGCCTGCCCGGGTCAACAAGTGCTCTGTCTCTTTTTCAATGCGACCCTTGGTCAGGGCAATGGTCAAGGGACTATACGTCATTGCCATCACCTCCAAAATCTAAATCATCATAAATAGCCTGGTAAACAGAATCGATATCCATGGCCCAGCCCACCGCAGTCAATTCCTTGGCACCAAAGCGCTCAAAGAGCTTGTCATAACGGCCACCCGACACAAAGGCATCAGGCACCTTGTCTCCAAATACCTTGAACATCATGCCCGTATAATAGGGCAAGTCAGACAACTGGGCCAAATCCAGACTCATACGCGGCACAGTCTGGGCCACGCTTTGGGTCAGGAGTTCCAAACTATCCAAGGCACTTAGGAGCCCCTCATGCTGGGTCAGCTGACGTGCTGCAGCCAAGACCTCTTCCACGTCACCGAAGAGATAGGGCAACTGCTGGATAAAGCTATCAAATATGGAAGGATAAGCCTGAGTAAAGGCCTTGAGACCTGTAATGGACTTGTCTCGAATCAAACCAGCCAGATAGTAACGTTGGGATTCGCTCAGGGCTAGCTCCTCAAAGATCAGTTGAAGAATACTAGCATGAGAAAACTCAAACTGATAGACCTTGACCCCTGCGACCTCCAAGGCTTGTCGGGCCGAAACTAGCGCTTCCTTGAGGGCCTGCTGAACAGGATAGCCTACAATTTCAACCCCAGCCTGAGTCGCTTCATTGGCCAGGCCTCGTTGGGCCTCATGACAGTGAAATACCTTGCCAGAATAAGAAAACTTGATGGGGGTATGGACCCGAGTAGAAGCAATGACTCTGGCAATTTGACTGGTCACATCCGAGCGTAAAGTCAACAAATCCCCTTTTTGATCAAAAAGATTGTAGGCGGTCGGATTCACCTCATCCCCAAAGACCTGGTAATGCTCCAAGGTTGGGGTCTCTATTCGATGAAAGCCTGTGGCCATCAGAGCATCTGAAATCTGTCGCTCAATCTGATACATGACCCGCGCACGCTTAAAGAGCTTGTCTTGCATGCCTGCGGCTAATCTTGTTTTTTTCATGACTTCTCCTTTCCCCACTTAGGGCACTGTCAGGCCAAGCTGGGTCTTGATGACTTCTAAAACCCGGACCATCTCCGTCTGGCTTCCAATCGAAATCCGTAATTTGTGCTTTAGCCGTTCTATAGTCGGGAAATACCGCACATAGATACCTTGTGCCTTGAGCTGTTCGAACAAGTCCTGAGCAGATACAGTCGTTGGCTCCGCCAAGATAAAATTAGTCTGGGAAGGCAGGACCTCAAAGCCCAACCGGACCAACTCCGCCGAAAACCAGTCCCGGGTTTGACAAATTTTACGGCAGGTTTCCTCATAATAGGTCCAGTCTGTTACAGCTGCTACCGCCAAGTCTTCCGACAACATGTCAACATTGTAGGGATTGACTGCATTTTTCACCGTTTGGATGACTGCCATCAACTTGGGACTTCCGATACCATAACCGACTCGAAGGCCTGCCAAAGCCGCATCCTTTGAAAAGGTTCGTGTGATAAAGACATTGTCATACTTGTCCAGCAAGGGCAAGGCAGTCTCTCCGCCAAAACTGATATAGGCTTCATCGATAATAACCACTACCTCTTGATTAGCTGCCACGATAGCTTCAATCTCCGACAACGGTAAGGCCAGGCCCGTCGGCGCATTAGGATTGGTCAAGACCAGCCCACCATTGTCCCCTATATAGGCCTCTGGTACCAACTTAAAATCATGGTCAAGCGGACACTCAAGGTAAGGAATGTGATAGAGATCAGCCCAGACCTTATAAAAACCATAGGTCAAATCAGGAAAAAGAATGGGCTCTCCACTGTTGAAAAAAGCCAAGAAGGCCATGGATAAAATATCATCCGACCCATTTCCCACGATAATCTGATCTGCAGGCACCTGCAACTGCTGGGCCAGAACCGTCCGCAGGGCAGACTGATCCAGACTAGAATAACGACGCAGCTGATCAGTATCAAAGGTTTCCAAACGCGCCGCCACCTTGGGACTAGGGGGGTAAGCATTCTCATTGGTATTCAGCTTAATGATATCCTGCCCCTTAGGTTGCTGCCCTGCAACATAAGGGGTAATCTGACGCAGGCCTTTTATCTCTGACATCGGGCATCCTCACTTTCTCAAAATAAAAAAGGTCCTCGCAAAAAAACTTTGCAAGGACGTAACTTACGTGGTACCACCTTTGTTCATGGTTAGGTCACCCTGACCACCTCGGTAAGTGCTGTCGGGATAGGCCTAGGCCCCACCAAACCACACTCTGGTTGCTAACGGAACCACCCGTCCCACACTACTCTCCGCATAAATAGCAGGTTTTGCATGGGCACTCAAGAAGGTGTCGCCTAAGGGGGTATGCCCTCTCACCAACGGACATTCTCTGTTATCAAACTTAGGCTTGTTTCTCTCATCGTTTTGATATATCACCATTCTATCCGATAAATACAAATTTTGCAAGAAAAAACTGAATTTTTTTAAAATATTGAATCTCACCCAATTAATTGACAGCCTACCAGCAAACAGATAGGCTACACTAAACAATTGATCAAGGCTAGGAAAAGACGGGCAAACTGACTGAGGAACAAAACAGGTGCAAGGAGTCAAAATCATAGCTGTAGTCCCTACAACTTAAAAATCAATCCAGAGCCCTGTACGGTCTCAACCAAGAGATGGTCTAAAGCCTCACACATGGACCCAAGCTTCAGAAAAAATACGGGACAAGTGCAAACCATTCAAAAGTTCCATTAACAAGCAAGCAGGCTCGCTCGTATCAAAGGACCTAAATCGATAGAAGAAAGAGCTTAGCCCAGTCACCTCAGATAATCTGGTCTGGGCCAATGCCCATATCAGCCAAGAGAGCAATCATCTCCTCAAACTTTAAGCGAAAATGGGATAGCTGGTGACCGTCAGACCCCAATGAATACCGCTGACAACCCAAACCTTGCAAAAGTTCCAAAGCATAACGATATAGATGTTCATGCCTATAAAGATACATGCTCTTGGCATTGAGCTCAAAGGCTAGGCCAGCAGCTATCATTTTCTGGAAAATCCGAATCAATTGGGTCTCATAAACCTTCAACTCAGCCACAGAAACTTCAAACAGACGAAAACCATAGTCAAAATGTGCTAGCACATGAGCCTCAATACGACCAATTGCATATTCTAAGAGGTCCAGATATTCCTGGATAACCGCCTGCTTAGGCAGGGTTGCGACTTCCTCATCCAGATAATCATTTCGGCCATTATGGTGGACTGACAAGAGCTTGAGGTCATAGGTCTTATCTGCCAGAAAGGCCAAAATATCTGCCTCGCGTGGAGCATAATAGCCAATTTCAATTCCGCGCTTGATCCGAGGACCATAGATGGCAGTCAAGGCCTCAATTTCTGCCGTATAGGCCGCATAGTCCGGAACATCATCCTGCTGGGTATAGGGATTGGACAAATCATAATGCTCCGTTGTCACAATTTCCCCCTCATAATGGGTCAAGTAGTCATGAAAGTCTGCCTCTGAATCATAAGAGTGGTGGGTATGTAAATGATTATCGCGCATATTAATCTCCCTCAAATCTTTATTATAGGTTCATTCTTTCATATTTAGGGACGGCTGTCAAGACAAAATCGGGGGAATCATTTGACAAAGATGCCTGACTAGGAGCTCATGCTAAGCATCTTGTCAGGCATCTTGTGATTGGGAGAAAAAAGTAATGCGATTCAAGTCAATTTAACAATGATAAATCCAGCTGTCCCAGAGGAAAGCAAAGACAAAAGCTTGTCGTTTTCTGCATCGAAAAGCACCGTCCATCAGGCCGACAAAAACCTGAATAGACCGTCTGATAGTTGTAGGAGATTTTAAAATAGAGCCGAAAAATCCCCATGTACATCCGAGACAAAGGCTGTCCCACTCTCGAAATGGAGTTGATACGCCCCCACTATAGCTACCAAAGAGACATAGAAGTGAGAGCTTGAAGTGTCAGTAACTACTCCATAAAACAAACTAGTCCAAAACACTAGTATCAAACAAACGGTCAAACACATAATCATTGACCTTGACATTGAGCGCATCGTGGCCGTACTCTGGTAGCAACTGCAACGTCTTAGCACAGGTCAGACGGTTATAGATTGCAAACTGAGTTGATGGCGGGCAAATAATATCTTCCAACCCGGTCACCATGTGAACTGGGCAGGTGATGCGGTGGGCCAGGTTTTTAATGTCAATATAACTTAAGGCATTAAAGAAGGCATCTTCCGTCTTATGGAAAGGATCTGAGAAGCGGAAGTAACGGAAAAGTTCATTGTAAGGCTCATTGGTATCCCCTAATTCCCAGATACGCTTAAAGTCCGACAAGAAGGGATAGATAGAAACGACCTTCTTAATCCGAGGGCTTAAGCCCCCTGCCACAAGCGCCAGAGCACCGCCTTGTGAAGCACCGTAACTATAAAGTTTGTCTGCATCCACAAAGTGCAAGCTGGCCACAATCTCAATCAGTTGATAAACATCCAAGTAAACATCCTTGTAAAAGAGATGATCTCGCCCTTGAACTGCTCCACGGATCACTTGACCCTTAACGGTCATGCCCTCAAACTGTCCCTTGTCAGTCGAGCGGCCTGCCTGGCCTCGTACATCCATGCAGACCACTCCAAATCCTGCTGCCACAAACTTCAGATTTTCTGTCCAGTCTGGGCTCTGGCCTTGATAACCATGGAAACAAAAGAGAACTGGTACAGGTTTTTCAGACTTGGGAAAGACGCATTTGGCAAAGACCTCCGAGCCATTGTCCGTATCAAAGGTCAACTCGTAAAAATCTGCCCCAGAAAAACCAGTTTGCCGCTCTTTCAATCGGAAGGGAGGAAGGGCTTTATGGCTTTCTAAAAGCCCATCCCAAAAAGCATCAAAATCCTCGGGAACTTCTTGACGTCCCTTATAGGTCTGCATTTCTTCTAAGGTCATGCTATCTTGCATTATCTATTCTTCCTTTTCCTTGTTTCGTTCACGCTTTTCTTGTTGTTTTTTGAAATGATAGAAGGCCCCAAACATGCCTGCTGTATTCTTGTGTCGGGCAAAGACTACCTGAGTTTTCTCCTCAATGCTAGAAACTAAATAGTGCTTCAAGGCGTCCTGTAATTTGGGCTTTAAAATAGCTTCCTGAGCCATGATACCACCGCCTAGGACAACAACCTGAGGGTTAACCACATAACAAATATTAGCAATGCCTTGAGCCAGGTAGTCCACCATCCGTTCGATGCCAGCCATACACTTGGTATTGCCCTCGGTTGCCTCCCTAAAGACACGCAGGCCATTCCACTGGTCAACAGCCTCCTCATGTTCCTTAGCAACGTAACGGACCAGAGCTGTTGTGGAAGCCAAATCCTGGAAGGCACCATCCGATAGGTGCATGTAACCAACTTCACACGCTGAATTGCTATAACCATGAAAAACCGAACCGTCCAAGACCAGACAGCCACCAATCCCTGTGCCAATAGTCAGGCAGAGCGCCACAGCACTATCCTTGGCACTGCCAGAGACAACTTCTGCCAGACCAGCACAGTTAACATCATTTTCAATCTCACAAGGCAACCCAAAAGCAGCTTCCAAATCACGCTTAAAGGCCGTCCCTGCATAGTTCGGAATCTGCGGACCGGCATAAAAAATCTCACCCTTTTCTGGATCAACCATACCTGCTGACGAAATGCAAATCCCAGCTAACTTATGATTTTTTTGAAAGCTCTCAACAATCCCCTTGACCTTAGCCATGATGCCAGGTCCGCCTTTATGGGCTTCTGTCGGCATTTCATGGCCTTCCAACAATTGTTCATTCTCATCAATGAGGCCATACTTGATACTGGTCCCACCGATATCTATGGCAACATAGGTCGTCATCGTTCACCTCCAAACTGATTGACTAGCAAAATCTTTCCTTGGCTTCGCGTATAATGCGTGCAGCTTCTTCGACCAAGGGCTCGTCTTCTTTCACTAGCGGAGCAAGCGGAGAACGCACAGAGCCCAAATCAAGGTTTTCGTTGATTTTTAGAACCGCCTTAATCACACCGTACATATTGCCATGACAAGAGACTAAATGCCCGATAATCTTATTGATCGTGTATTGCAATTCACGCGCGGTCTCTAGGTCTCCTTTTGCAATCAAGTCATTTAACTTGAGGAACAAATCAGGCATGGCTCCATAAGTACCGCCGATGCCACCAGCAGCCCCCATCAAGCGCCCACCTAAAAATTGCTCGTCTGGGCCATTGAAAACCAATCTTTCTGGACCACCCAGCGTGTTAAAGATTTCAATATCCTGCACAACCATAGAGGAATTTTTCACCCCAATGACACGGTCGTTCTTAAGCATTTCCCGATAAAGCGACGGCGTCAAGGCGACACCAGCTAACTGTGGAATATTGTAAATGATAAAATCAGTATTTGGCGCTGCTGAGCTGATAGCGTTCCAGTACTTGGCAATAGCATGCTCAGGCAGGCGGAAATAGATTGGCGGAATGGCCGCAATCGCATCCACTCCAAGCTCTTCTGCGTGCTTAGCCAACTCCATACTATCCTTGGTATTATTGCAGGCCACGTGGTTGATGATGGTTAGTTTCCCTTTAGCCACCTTCATGACATGCTCTAGGACCAATTTACGGTCCGCCACGCTCTGGTAAATACACTCCCCAGATGATCCATTGACATAGAGCCCTTGAACTCCCTTATCAATAAAGAACTGGGTCAAGGCTTCGACGCGTTCTGGACTGATATTGCCTTCGTCGTCATAACAAGCGTAAAAAGCAGGAATTACGCCATAGTATTTTGTCAAATCAGACATGTTTTCTCCTTAATGTTAATAATACTATTGTGAATACACTCTTTAGAAGTGTTGTGAATGCTTTTGAAAAACAATTTCCATCACCCAAACCCAACCATATCCTAGCACTGCCATTCCCAAAAGAAGGAAAAGCGACAGGCCAAGTAATAGGGTCCAGACGGAAGCAAACAGGATCAGAAAGAGACCTGCTAGACTTCCAATCATCAGAAAGGTCCAAGGGAAATGTAATCCTGATAGGATAAAGGCTGTTTTAAAAAGTTCTTTCCCCAGCAGATTCGTCTTTGTCGCTAGAGGATAGACGTATAAAAAGATAGCGGTTGATAGAAAAAAGATTGCCATAAAGAGCATTTGAAAGAGCTTGGCTCCTAGAGGATTGACCTGGCCGATAATCCAGAAATCCAGCAGGCAAAGCACTGTGAGGGCTACTTCAAGTAGGCCAATCCCAAAGCCTTTTTTAGCGTTTCTACCAAGAGCAGCTCTATAACTGGCTAGAATCGGTAGGCGTTTCTGGGCCTTCAAAGCTTCTAGAACCTCGTAGAGGCTCAATTTGGCGATCCCTACGGTTACGATTGGCAGGCAGGTTAGAAGAAAGAGAAGATTGAGCACCAGCAAATCCAAAACTCTTTCGCAGGCTCTGACAAAGGCATTGTCCACACTAAAAATGGTTTTAATCAATTTATCGCCCTTCTCTCTCATCTCTTCCTCCTATCTTTAATCAATCAAGACCTTGACCACACATTTTTTCACATCGTCTCCAAAACCAGCATGCCCATTGGGTTGATGGGCTTCGCCTGGAAAGAAAATCGCAAAATGTTGCTTATCAATGGTCAGCTTTAATTGCCGCTCACAAGTTTCCAGTCCAAAATCCAACTCCTCATCGTAGTCCTTGGTAGATTGTCGATCTCCGAAACCATAGATGATAGTTTCTTTACCATCCACTAGAACATGAAGGTCTAAATAACGGTGGTGGTATTCAAATTCTGGACTTTCTGACTGGTTCAGCTGGTTGTCTTGAATCAAGGCAAAGGCCAAGTCGCCAGCAATATCATGACGACCAGCTGCCAAGCTCTCAAGGTCTTCGCTCTCCAGAAAGCTCAATGCCTGATCCAAGTTGGGATGCAAGCCCTTGTAAGTTCCTAAGTCTTCTATATGGTCATAAATCATAGTAAACCTCTTTTTTTATAAGGAAGGAATATCTTAACCCTTAACAGCCCCCATGGTAATCCCTTGGGTAAAGGATTTCTGGAAGACAAGGAAAATCGTCACAATCGGCACCGCCGCCATAGCAGCTCCAGCCATGATCAAACCGTAGTTGGTTGCCATCTCAGCCTGCATGGTTGCCACCCCCAAGGAAATGGTCAAATTTTGCCGCGAAGTCAGCATCACCAACTGCATGAAGTAATCATTCCAAGAGTTGATAAAGGTAAAGATAGCTAAGGCTGCAAAACCAGGTTTAACAATTGGAAAAGCAACGCTCCAGAAGGTTCTCAACTCACTACAACCGTCAATCTTGGCCGATTCCAAGAGTTCTGTTGGGATATTTTCAGAGAACTGCTTCATCAAGAAAACCCCAAACGGCCAACCAACCAAGGGCAGGATCACCGCAGCAAGCGTGTCGTGGATCCCCATGAAGTTGACAATCCGTACCAAAGGCACCAAAACAACCTGTTTAGGCAGTGCCATGGCCGCAATAAAGATACTGAACAAAATCCGTTGCCCATAGAAACGCTTCTTAGCCAAAACATAGCCAGCCAGTGACGAAGTCGCACAAACTAAAAGCATCGTTGTCAAGGAAATAAAGACACTATTCCACAACCATTGAAGAGCCGGGTTTTGAACAACCAGCTTCTCAAAGTTTTCCATAGTCGGAGCTGCTGGCCACCATTGGGGTGGAATCATAATCGTAGCTGGCTGCGTCTTAAAGGCACCTGTCAGGATCCAATAGAAGGGAAAGATGAAGAGGATCGTCAACAGCAACAAGATAATATTGCTGACCACTCCGAAAGCTGTTAATTGTTTCTTTTTCATACAAGCCTCCTAATACTTAACATCATCGCCTAAAATCTTGAACTGGGCAAAACTAATCAAAGCGATTAAGACTGCCAAGAAAACACCCATGGTATTGGCATAGCCGTATTCTGTCAGCTTAAAGGCCTTTTCATAGAGGTAGTACATCAAGGTACTGGTTGAGTAGTTTGGCCCCCCTGAGGTCAACAATTGAATCAAGGCGAAACATTGGAAGGAGTTAATGGTTGTGATAACTGCAATGTAAAGTGTTGTCGGCAAGAGGGATGGCCATTTGATATTCCAAAAGACTTGGGTCTCTGTTGCCCCATCAACCCGCGCGGCCTCAACCAAGGAATTATCAATATTTCCAAGAGCTGCAATGTAGAGGATAATCGGTTGACCAACAGAAGTCGTCAACAAGATGATGATAATGGCCGCCAGAGCCCACTGCTTATCCCCCAACCAGGAGATGTTGTTTTCAATCACCCCACCTGATTTGAGGACAAAGTTCAAAATCCCCGATAGCGGATCATAGATCCATTTCCAAACGACTGTTACAGCAACCGATCCTGTTACAACAGGAAGGAAGAAAACAAAACGGTAGAAGGATCGGGTGATGACATGCTTGTCATAGGTCCTTGCCGCCACAAAAAGGGAGAAGAAAACCACTACAGGAACAGAACCGACTACGATAATCACTGTATTGATCAAGGACTTTATAAAAATCTCATCCTTAAACATCCGAACGTAGTTGTCCAGCCCAATAAAGGTAAACTCCGTCATCGTGTACCTAAAAAAGCTGGTTACAAACCCCATAATCATAGGGGCTAAGACAAAAGCTGTAAAAAAGATGAGAACTGGTGCTAAAAATGCATAGGAAACAATGGTTTCACGCATTCTAATTTTATTCACTCGCACAATAAGAACCTCTCTTATATTCATGAATCTTTCAGAATTCCCCCATTTTCAATCCAGTTGAAGGGCCAGCTGGATTAAAAACCAGGAAATTCCTATCAGAAAGCCCTCTTTCCTACTATACAAGACAACGAGAAAGAGGGCAATTCTTACTACCTATTACTTAATGGTTGCGTTAGCCTTTTCAGTGAATGATTTCAGAGCTGCTTCTGGCTCTTCATCACCATTTGATACAGCTTGAAGAGTTGGGAACCATAGGGCACGCATTTCTGCAAAGCCATCAATGGTGTTGTAGTATGGTGAATAGAACTGTGTCCATCCG
The DNA here is from genome assembly GCF_040545225.1 of Streptococcus rupicaprae. Taxonomy (NCBI): domain Bacteria; kingdom Bacillati; phylum Bacillota; class Bacilli; order Lactobacillales; family Streptococcaceae; genus Streptococcus; species Streptococcus rupicaprae. The sequence goes on from NZ_JBEPLO010000027.1 coordinate 26,153, forward strand.
CTGATGGTTTCCATGCGTTCATCATCGTAGAGGGCACCAAATGAGGTACGAACTGGGAAGGCACCTGTACGGATAACGTTCTTAGGACCCCATTCTTTATCCTCAGAAATAAACTGGAGGAATTTCTTAGAAGCGGCCACCTTAGCTTCATCGCCATTGTTAAAGACTGCAAAACCATTTACCAAGTATTCCAAGTCTGGTTTGCCATCTTCTGATGGGAATGGAATTTCAACCACTTCAACACCACTAGATTCTAATAAAGCACCTTGGATACCATTTTGTGCTGGTGCCCAAAGGACGGTGTAAGAAGTTTGACCGTTCGCAAAGTTTTGCAGATCATCACCACCATTGTACTGAGAACCGTTCATGATATAACCCTTGTCCATCCATTCTTTGACTTTGGCAAGACCTTTGATGAACTGTTCTGAGTCTGTCGTATACTTAGTCACTCCCTCGTCGGTGATCGCACCGCTGTAAAGGTTAGCCAAGAAAGCACGTGTTCCTTGGTCACCCCCTTGACCATTAGCAAAGAGTGAACCTGGGTTATAACCTTTGTCTTTGAGGGCCTTAATCACTTTTTCAAAGTCATCAGTGGTCCATCCTTCTTTAACCAAGTCAGCCACACCAGCTTCTTCCAACATTTGCTTGTTAAGTGCCATGTAGAACGGTGCAGAAGAGATTGGCAACATGTAAGCTGTGTCACCAGCTTTTGAGGATTGAATGATGTTGTCGTTGTTCACATCTTTTACAAACTCATCTGTGAAGAGATCATTCAAATCAGCCAACTTGCCATTTTTTCCGTAAGTGATGATTCGACCTGGTGCATCAAAGAGCACGTCTGGAGCTGTTCCTGCTTCGATGGCTGTTGTGATTTTTTCAGGACCAGATGTGAAATCAATCGTTTCCAAATTAACCTTGATATCTGGATTTGCTTCTTCAAAGGCCGCAATCAGTGCTTTTTCGTAAGTCCCAACACTGTCATTGGTATTTTCCTGGGTGAAAACTGGGAAGGCCCACCAAGTGATTTCAGTAGTTGTCGCAGAATCAGCAGACTTGTCAGCTTCTTTAGCACTGCCACCTGAATTTCCGCAAGCTGCAAGAGCGAGTACCGCTGCCCCTGCTAAGAGAGTTTTTGCAAATTTTTTCATGTTTTACTCCTTGAAGTTGATACAAATTGAGTTTATCCTCATTGAGGACGCCAACGATATCTTTATGACTATCCCTTTCTGGGCATCAATCCCTCCAATCCTTCAGTTTCTAGGTAACCTAGTGTCTTTAAAACCTATTTAGTTGCTGCAACAAACCGCTGCGTAATCTCTTTTGGCCTGGTAATAGCGCCACCGACGACAATGCCTTGAACACCCAAGTCTTGGATCTGTCTCACTTGTTCAGGGGTGTGGATTTTACCTTCCGCGATGACATCAATACCGGCCTCGCAAAGCGCTGCAATCAAGTCGATATCTGGACCATCTGCCTGTCTACTATACGATGTGTAGCCAGACAAGGTTGTACCAACAAAATCTACACCAGCCTCAAAAGCTGCTGCTCCTTCCTCAAAGGTCGAAATATCCGCCATCAACAGTTGATCAGGGTATTTTTCTTTGACTTTTCGGATAAAGCTACCAATGTCTTCTCCATCATACCGCTCACGCTTGGTACAGTCTAGGGCAATAACCGCTATATCAAGCTCAGCCAACTCATCCACTTCCTTCATAGTCGCTGTGATGAAGGGTTCCTGAGGTGGATAATCCCGCTTGATGATACCAATGATTGGCAAATCGGTGACTGCCTTAATTTCTCGGATATCTCGAACACTGTTGGCCCGAATTCCTACAGCACCACCTTCTTGCGCTGCCTTAGCCAAAAGCGGCATGACACCACCCGCTTCGGTGTAGAGAGGTTCACCAGGCAAGGCTTGACAGGAGACAATGACCCCGCCTTTTACCTGAGCAATCAATTCTTCCTTCGTTAGTTTAGGCATCTGGTCCTCCTTGTATTGAAACAATAAGTGTTAGCGTTTACATTTAATATTATAAACCTATATACTTAGTTTGACAATAGATTTACCCTATTTAGAATCTAGATTCTTAAAATAGAAGAAAACCGCTTGTGATTGAAAGTACTTTCTTATAAAGATAAAAATAATTCTCACTTATAGCATTCAATATAATACTCATCATCAGCCGAATAGTGCTGTAGCTAACCATCACTAGATAAACACCCCAACATCGTATTCCCTATGTTAGGTATATTGGGACTAAAAGAGGCTCTATAATATGGCTCTATAATTTCTGTAGTGGGTAAATCCACCCCAGACTATAGAGCATTGTCAGTAAAAAAAGCAAAAAAACGAAGACATAAAGTCCTCGTTTACATGATTCTTCTCATTATGGATAAATGTACATTACTGTACCACCACCCCAAGTGCTAGCAGTTGGATTAAACCAACCACGGTAGTTACCAATTGCTGGGTTACCAGCATAGTTAGCCTCAGAAACTTGAATATTAGTTGCAGATTGGACAGCTGTCACAACAGCTACGTGACCGTAGCCACCGCCATCATAAGGCCAAACAGCCACAGCTCCTACTGCCGGAGTACTACCAACAGAATATCCTGCCGCCTGTGCAGAAGCAATCCATTGTGCGGCATTTCCCCAATAGTTCCCAACCCAAGGAGCTAACGCTTTAGCCCCCCACGTACATTGTCCCACAGGGTAGGTATTGGCAGCTGAGTAAGTTACCTTAGTCGATGATCCTGGCGCTACAGTTGGAGCAACTACAGTATTAGCCACCTCCACAGTATTAGGAGTGACTGTAGAAGCAGAAGCTGCTGAAGTAGCACCTTCTTGCACAACAGTTGATACATTAGAGAGTACAGTTGGCGTAGCTGTTGCCGCCGAAGTAGCTAAACTCTGAGCACGTGCTGCTTGAGCTGCACGATAGGCTGCTTCCTCAGCTGCAGCTTTTGCCGCTGCCGCCTCAGCTGCAGCTTTTTGCTCTTGCAGAGATTTTTTCTCCCCTTCCGCAGTTGCTAACTCAGTAGCCAAATTAAGCTTGGCTACCTCTAACTCTGCTTGTTGAGTCTTCAGAACTTGCTCATCATCCGCTAATTTCTGTTGGTTTGCTGCAATTGTATTAATTGCTTCTTGATTAGCTTTCTGCTTTTCTTCGATAGCTGCCTTATCTTCTTCTTGCTGCTTGAGCATCTGATTGTTAGCCGCAATAATCTCTGTCATCGCTGTTACACGAGAGATGGCATCACTAATAGAACTTGAGTCTAAAATTGTATTGATATAGTTGGTTGCTGTACCTTCAGTTTGAGCGGAACGTGCTTGAGCAGACAGTGCCTCGTTACGTGCTACGATATTCTCAGATAAAACTTCAATTTCTGCAAAAAGTGCCTTTGATTCTGCCTGAAGTTTTTCGTTTTCTGCAGTTAGTTTATCTTGCTCTGCCTTAATCCCATCAACCCTAGACTGAATAGCTTGAACTTGAGCTTGAGCAGCAGCTTGCTGACTAGTAAGATTAGAAATTTTACTCTCAACCGCTGAAATTTTTGAATTCATGTCTTGCGCAGCCACTGTTGAAATGGAGGCTAATTGACTCAGAGTCATTGCACTCAATAAAGTTGCTGCTAACAATTTTTTCTTCATAACTGGATAAGTACTCCTTATAAGTAAGTCAGTAATTATTGTACCAAATTTTCACCCCCCTTATGTTACACATTTGTTACAATTAAGTGTCTATTCCTCTGCAAAATATTCCTAATAAGTGGATATAGTAATATTCCTACTACTAGGTTTAGGATAAGAGTAGGAGCTAATATTTTTACAATGAAATAAGTCCACGAGTAAGTCATTCCCTCCAATAACCAAGCAATCAGAAAATGACTAATTTCAAATAGAAAGACAATAACCACCGACAACAAGCAAAAATTCCAAAACCGCAAGCAACGGATCTTAAAAACATTACTAGCAAGCAGTACAAATAACGGTAATAGTATCATATTTAGACCTAATACATTGAGAATATAAATATCTAGCAATATTCCTACTATCAAACAAATATAAAACAGTTTGAAATCAGATGCTCTACTTGTCATAGCCACTAAACAAAGCAAAAAAAGATGATAATTAGGTTGTAAACCATTCCAAAACAAGTGAGAGAATAGTAAATTCAACTGTAAATCAAGGACTAGAAGTAACAATAGAACACTGATAGAGAACATTATTTTTTTCATCATTGACGACCTATCACTATAACAGAATAAATGTCTGAGAAGTTAGCACTAGGCTTAACATATACTTCTAACTCTAGGCTATCTTTATTCTGCCTTACCTCAATCACTTCTCCCAATAAAAGATTTTCAGGATAAGTATCAGAAAGGTTACTAGTCATAACACTATCTGAAAGAGCCACTCGATCTTTGTCAGTAACTTGAGAAATTAAAAATTTGTTTTCCACAGGATCAAAGTCAGTCAGAATACCATAGGCAGGATCTTGATCACCAATTTTTACAGCAAGATTTGCCTTGAAATCCTTAGCTTGCAAAAGTTGAACAGTAGCAGTATCTGAATATACCTCAGCCACTACACCCACAACTCCTCCATTGGCTAAAACAAGATTACCCTTTAAAACTCCAGAAGTTTGCCCAATTGATATCAGAAGAAACTGATTCCAAGAGCTAGGACTTCGATGAATTACCTCAGCCACTAACGGATCAGATGAAGCATAAGCCATTTCTAATTCTAGAGAAGAACGTAAACTTTCATTTTCAAGCTTAAGACTATGATTCTCATTCAATACTCCATTCAAACGACTTACCTCAGTTCTCAATCGTTCATTTTCTTCAAAAGTCACTAATAAGTTTTGAGTATCAGCCATAAGTTCTGATAGAAAGCGTCTTGGAATTGATATAGCCGATTCAGCACTTGCCAAAACAGAACGAACGGGAGAAAAAAGTGAGCTCTCTATAAACCAACTCTGAGAACTCACAAAAAGAAAAGAGAGCGATGATATGACAAGCACCGCTACTAAAATAAGCACTTTAGACTTTAAAATTTTTCCCATAAAAAACCCCACATATACAATAAAACGAGAATATCAAAAGATAATCTCGTTCTTCAACGGAGAATAAGGGATTCGAACCCTTGCGCCAGTTACCCGACCTAACGATTTAGCAAACCGTCCTCTTCAGCCTCTTGAGTAATTCTCCTAAATATAATGGGCACGAATGGAATCGAACCATCGACCTCACGCTTATCAGGCGTGCGCTCTAACCATCTGAGCTACGCGCCCAAGATAACTTGGACTCGAATGCTTCACATTCGTTTCTTCTTTTAAAAAGAATATGGCGCGAGACGGAATCGAACCGCCGACACATGGAGCTTCAATCCATTGCTCTACCAACTGAGCTACCGAGCCAAAAAGTTTTAAAATTGCGGGAGCAGGATTTGAACCTACGACCTTCGGGTTATGAGCCCGACGAGCTACCTAGCTGCTCCATCCCGCGTTAACACTAGATATTCTACAAAGTAGTATTACTTTATAAAAAGGAGGATGTGGGATTCGAACCCACGCACGCTTTTACACGCCTGACGGTTTTCAAGACCGTTCCCTTCAGCCGGACTTGGGTAATCCTCCAAAATAGAAAAAATGGACCTTGTAGGACTCGAACCTACGACCGCTCGGTTATGAGCCGAGTGCTCTAACCAGTTGAGCTAAAGGTCCAAACTACAAGAAAATATTAAAAAATAGCGGCGAAGGGGATCGAACCCCCGACCTCCCGGGTATGAACCGGACGCTCTAGCCAGCTGAGCTACACCGCCAAACATCGGGAAGACAGGATTCGAACCTGCGACCCCTTGGTCCCAAACCAAGTACTCTACCAAGCTGAGCTACTTCCCGTTTTATGCACCCTAGAGGAGTCGAACCTCTAACCGCCTGATTCGTAGTCAGGTACTCTATCCAATTGAGCTAAGGGTGCTTATCATATATGCTGAGGACCGGAATCGAACCGGTACGGGGTCGCCCCCGCAGGATTTTAAGTCCTGTGCGTCTGCCAGTTCCGCCACCCCAGCGCCTCATCTAAAAGCGAACGACGGGATTCGAACCCGCGACCCCCACCTTGGCAAGGTGGTGTTCTACCACTGAACTACGTTCGCATCCTATGCCGGCTACATGACTTGAACACGCGACCCTCTGATTACAAATCAGATGCTCTACCAACTGAGCTAAGCCGGCCTATTTTTAATGCGGATTAAGGGACTTGAACCCCCACGCCCGAAAGCGCCAGATCCTAAATCTGGTGCGTCTGCCAATTCCGCCAAATCCGCTCTATGACCCGTACTGGACTCGAACCAGTGACCCACTGATTAAAAGTCAGTTGCTCTACCAACTGAGCTAACGAGTCATATCTATTTAATTCCTCTAAATTATCCTTTAAAATAACTTAGAACGGTCCCGACGGGAATCGAACCCGCGATCTTCGCCGTGACAGGGCGACGTGATAACCGCTACACTACGGGACCTATACTATCTCTAGTATAATGGGAGTTAACGGGATCGAACCGCTGACCCTCTGCTTGTAAGGCAGATGCTCTCCCAGCTGAGCTAAACTCCCATGGGTTGGAAGCTTAACATAAGCTAAACTTCCTTCTAGCTAAGCGACTTCCGTATCTCACAGGGGGAAACCCCCAACTACTTCAGGCGTTCTAGGGCTTAACTGCTGTGTTCGGCATGGGTACAGGTGTAT
>NZ_JBEPLO010000028.1:0-31550 GCF_040545225.1 Streptococcus rupicaprae
CCCGCAATTTTAAAACTTTTTGGCTCGGTAGCTCAGTTGGTAGAGCAATGGATTGAAGCTCCATGTGTCGGCGGTTCGATTCCGTCTCGCGCCATTAATTGAATATTTCGGAGAGATAGCGAAGAGGCTAAACGCGGCGGACTGTAAATCCGCTCCTTCGGGTTCGGGGGTTCGAATCCCTCTCTCTCCATACCTTTACGGGCATAGTTTAAAGGTAGAACTAAGGTCTCCAAAACCTTCAGTGTGGGTTCAATTCCTACTGCCCGTGTTTAATGAGATGGCGGGTGTGGCGAAGTGGTTAACGCACCAGATTGTGGCTCTGGCACTCGTGGGTTCGATTCCCATCACTCGCCTATTTTATTATTAATGGGGTATAGCCAAGTGGTAAGGCAAGGGACTTTGACTCCCTCATGCGTTGGTTCGAATCCAGCTACCCCAGTTACATTGTGCCGGCGTGGCGGAATTGGCAGACGCGCTGGACTCAAAATCCAGTGTCCTCACGGACGTGCCGGTTCGACCCCGGCCGCCGGTATTGCATAATGGAGTAAAAGGATAGGCTTTTGTAGCTTATTTTTTTCTTTTATAGTTCATTGTCAACTGTAGTGGGTTGTTGATGAAAACCTATTCTATTGTCTAGATAGGGCGTTTGGTGATCCTCTCTTTTTTGAAGTTCAAGGTGATAAGAATTCTTATTTTGGAGTTTTCATCTTTCGAAAGTCAAGGCTATTCTGCTTAATAATCTTGATGATGTTATTTTGTTGGTTGACTTTAAATTTGTAGTCTTTTGAGATGCTTCTGTTCCATTTCTATCGTTTTTTAACTTTTAAAGAAATGTGTTGAATGAGCATCTCAATGTAATAGGACTGAGAAGGGGGTATATGCTTTTCTTGTGGAAGAGAGAAATATATAGGGATAGCTGTAGTGATCATAATTTCTTTTGCAATCTTTGCTTAATAAATGTTGCAGAAATGATATATAGTAGAAAAAGTCTCCGAAACCACTGATTTTAAAGGATTTTTCTGAGCTATAAATTTAAAACTTAAATTTTTCTTAAAAAATCTATAAAAACTGTTGACAATAATTTGTTAGTGCTATATAATATACTTAACCCTTATGGGAAAATATAAAAAATTAATAGGAGATTTTTTAAAATGAAAAAATCAATCATTTCATTGGCAGTAGCAGCTTTGCTTGCTTCACCTGCAGTAGTATTTGCAACTGAGGAATTTGCTAATACTGATATTCCAATGACAGTTGAAGATAAAAACGGTCCAGGTGCTAGCGATTTAGCGCCAGGTGCTGGTACTTACGTTGAAAACATCGAAAACAACGAAATTACTCCACGTCCTGATGGAAAAATTGCAGTTGTTGAAGTGAAAGTTGTTGATGGTAAACAAGTTGAAGTTGCTATCCCAGCTGTTCGTGAGGAAGGTACTGGTAAAGCTGATGCTGCTAAAGATCCTGCTGCTCCAGCTGTTGAAGAAGCACCAAAAGCTGAAGAGAAGAAAGAAGAAGCTAAGCCAGCAGCTAAAGCTGTTAAAGCAGCAGCTACTAAGACTGCTTCAAAAGCTCTTCCAAAAACAAGCGCAGTTAAATAATTTAGTTGCAAACTGAAAAGGTTGCCTGCGGGCAACTTTTTCTATTTCTGGAATGAAAGGATTTATGTTTCATGTCATCTAAATTATGGGGACGTTTATTTGCGGTTTTAACTATCTTCTCACTTTTCTTGGCTGGTTGTCAGAAAAAAGATGAAAAAACAGCTAAACCTACGACTACACCTCTCAAAATTGAATCTAAGTATACTGTAAGCGAAGAGGAAAAGTCCGCTTTAACAGCTCAATTTGACGCATTAAAGGCTATTAACTCTGATACAATCGCTTATGTCTATGCTCCGGGGACTCAGTTAGATGAACCAGTTGTCCAAACAACGGATAATGCTACCTACCTTGAAAAGACTTTTGAAGGCGGTGTTGAGCCATATCTTGGTACAGTCTTTATGGATATGGACAATGCTAGTGATTTTAGTGATAGCCTGACCTGGTTGTTTGGCCATGCTCGTGGGATGAAGGTAGCAGATCATCGGATGTTTAATGATGTTAACTATTACGATGAGCAGTCTTATTTTGATGAGCATCCTTATGTGGTTATCCAAACACCTGAACGCAATTATTACTACGAAGCAGCTTTCTTGATCATTGTTCCGGAGACAACGGCATTTTACCGAACAGAATTTGATAGTAAAGAAGATTTTGCCACACAGCTGACAGAAGTCAGCGAAATGGCGCATACTAAGAATCCTAATATCAAAATCAGTCCAGAGGACAAGTATCTGGTCTTGTCAACCTGTCGTGAGTATGATGAGACGATTCGTTCGAATCTCTACTTGCGCCAGATTCCTGACTCAGAGATGAATGATTTCTTGGCAAAAAACAAGGATAAGTTGGCCTATGTGCCGACACGTTAAGCATAGGGTATAAGATTGGAGAAACAGACTTGGTTAAGGTTTGTTTTTCTAATCTTTTTTGGTAGTTTGATAGTAAATAGTCTTCTGAAGCAACAAAAAACACAGCGAGATAGCTGTGTTTGGCTTAGTTATAGTGAATGACAACTGCCTCTTCAGACGTTTCCATCAACTGGCGAGCTTGTTCTATCTCTTGGAAGTCGTTCAGTGCCTGCTCGGTGAAATAGTCTCTGTTGAGGCTGTCCAGAAAGATGGACAGGGAGATGCTGGCCTTGTCGACTAGCAGGGTATCTTTTTCGATAGTAAAGTCAATTGATGACCAGTCCTCTTGGTCAAAAAGGGCAAGTAGGTCCAAACGTGCTTGTTTGGCTTGAGGCTCTTCACTGTCATAGAGTACCGTGTCTAAGATTTTTCGAAAGCTTTCTTTATCTGCGATCAAGTTTTCAAGGGTTATAGGCTTGCTGTCCGCATCGGCGTAGAAGGTGCTGATGATTTCTTCGTGAGCCAGCTTGGTCTCGATTCCTTTGGCCTGGTAGGTCTCTTGCACTAAATCGTAGGTGGTTACTCCTTTGAGTAGGGGTTCCTTTTTGGTGCGTGGAAAGATGACTAGCCATTCTTGGGATAGGAGTCCTACATGTCGAGGAGTGAGGCTGTCGAGGTGATTTTTGATTTCTTGGCTAATGGCAGAGCTTTCATCGGATTGACTGAAGAAGATGACTTGGTTTTCAAATTGGCCCGTATGATGGGTACCAATAGCAGAAATGCTCGGAACATCTTCGATGATGGTCAGGTTACGGGTGTGGTGTAGGGTATTAAACTGCTTGAGCTGGTATTGGCGTAACCCCCAGACAGTACCAATAGGAATGATAATAGCCAGTAGCAGGCCAATGACCCAGAACTGTTTTTTCATAGCGATACCTCCTTGTAAAATAAGTTCATGGGGAGATTTTCACTCCCAAGTGTCATCATGTTATCGCTTGACTATTGCAAGGTTTTCCAGAACAATAGAGTCATGGAATGGACTCATGGCTGTTTCTTTGCCTCCTTGTTGCTTAGACTTCATTTTTAAGTCTGTTACCCAAGCCTTGTCCCTACTTCCAACACACTAGCTGTTTCCACAAGCCTCACTTCTGTACCTAGTAGGGGACAGGCGGCAGGTGAGTCGGTGATCAGAATTCTCTTATGCGAGGCTGTTGGTTCAAGGTGTTTCTGGGAAACCTTACAGTAGTCAAGAAATCTTCCAAATCCAATTGAAAGGTGACCTTCCAAATGAAATGTTTTGTCGGTTTAGACTTTAGCTCGACCAAACTCGATGTTTGTATCATACTCAGTGATACCTCAACGCCCTTTACGGCAGCCTTGTCGAATGACTTAATCGGGGCATCAGAAATCAAGAAATACATTCTTGAACTCAATGATACCCATGCCTTTGAGCGCATCGTCATTGGCATGGAAGCCACTAGCCTGTATAGTTTCCATCCTGCCATGTTCTTCCACGAAGACAGCCACTTAAAAGCCTTAAACGTAGAGGTCATGGTGGAACAACCCAATAAGATCAAGAAGTATCGCGAAGCCTTTGAAGAAAACAAGAATGATACCCTTGACGCCTTCTACATCGCCGATTACTTCCGGATTGAGCGCTTCTCGCCAGCTTTTCTCAAGGAAGAGAAATACTTGGCACTCCAGCACCTGACCAGAACCAGACTTCAGCTCATTGAGCAGTTGACGACAACCAAATAGCACTTTATTGAGAACATCTACTATAAGTGCAACACCTTGTCAACGGAAATCAAGAACGAAAACCTCTCGACAACCCTCTGGTCTAGCACCATCATCACCTTGATGACGGAAGACTACACCCTGGATGACTTGGCCAATATCCCACTCAAAGACTTGGCCGACTTCATCCAGAATCTGGGAAGAGGTCGTTTCAAGGCACCTGATAAACTGGCCAAGGCCATTCAAGCAGCTATTCGGGGCTCTTACCGCCTGCCTAAACTCCAACAGGATTCTGTCAACGTCATTCTTGGGCTATTAGCCAGAGAAATCAGGCATCTGGAACAGATGATTAAGGACATTGACAAGGCCATTGAAGACATGGTTGAAGTCATCCCTGAATACCAGTGCTTGACCTCAATACCCGGTGTCGGAAAGGTCTATGCGGCTGGGATTATCGCTGAAATCGGGCAAATTGATCGCTTTACAGACCACCCTCAAGTCGCCAAGTATGCTGGGCTTAACTGGAAACAGAGCCAATCTGGCAACGCTAATTCCCCCAATACTCATCTTGTCAATCGTGGCAATCGCTATCTCCGGTATTACCTAGTTGAAGCCGCCAACTCGGTCAGACGGCATGATAGTGAGTATCAAGCCTTTTACAAGAAAAAGTATCAAGAAGTCCCTAAACACCAACACAAACGCGCCATCGTCTTAACCGCTAGAAAATTTGTGCGTCTGGTGGATGTGCTACTACGCAACCGCCAACTCTACACGCCACCAAGGAGGCTTATGGAAGATGACTAACAGCTGCACCCGTCCTTGGATAAGCTAGTGAAAATTCGCCTGTTTCACTAGGTGTTTTTAGTGCACCCTCATTGCTTGAAAAATAACTAAAAGTTTTTCAACGTTCTATTGACTTTTTACCACTAGACTTTTTTATCTTCTTTTTATTATACCAAAAATAAGCATAAAAAGAGAGCGCTATCTATTTGTTGTAAAGGGTGATAGGGCTCCAAAAACCGTGGTATAATAGAGGTATGTAACCGTCTGTGTCAGAATTTTGACCCTAAAAAACATGATATAAAAAGGAGCAAACCATGAGTAAATTTGGCTTTTTAAGCATTTTAGAAGAAGAACTGGATAAGCACTTTAGCTACGATTTCGCCATGGATTGGGACAAGAAAAACCACGCCGTGGAAGTGGCCTTTGTCCTGGAAGCAGGACTGCCAGAGGGCGTTGCCATCGAGGAGCTGGACGGTGAGGAGGCCGTAGTCCTGGAGGAGTTCGTCCTCTTCTACAATCCCGACAAGTCCCAGTTCGATGCGGATGACTACCTGGTCACCATCCCCTACGAGCCCAAGAAGGGCTTGTCACGGGAGTTTTTGACCTACTTCGCCCATTTCCTCCAGACGACCGCTGATCAAGGCATGGACGACCTACTGGACTTTCTGGCTGATCCAGAAGTCGATGAGTTTGCTATGGTGTGGAATGCAGAAGCCTTTGAACAAGGCAGAGCAGAAGTGGTGGAGACGGAGTGGTATCCGTATCCGAGGTATTAGGATGTTTAGGATAAGAGACGGTATAGAGGCAGATGCTCTGAATCTTTTTAAGCTGTACCATGCTGAGGGGTGGACAAGTTTTTCACAGAATAAGATGACTAGCTTATTAGTCGGCTCATCCTATCTAGTGGTGGAAGGAAATGGAGAGATTGTTGCATTTGCTCGGTATTTGACAGATGGTGTACTGACAACTTTTGTAGCAGAGATATTAGTTGCTCCAGATTTTCGTGGGCAAGGCATTGGAAAAATGCTGGTTGATGAGATCCACCAGCGCACCATGGGAACGCGACTTGAGTTGATTTCAGAAGCGGATGATTTTTATGAGCATCTCGGTTTTCGGAAAGTCGGACAGGGGTATCGTTTGACGTAAAAGGAGATCGGAATGGCTTTAGATTTAATGTACCAAACCTTTCATTTTTCAGGCAGCAAAATTGCTTTGTTATGTGGTGACCAGGTTCTGACCATCTTGCGAGATGATAAGCCAGGCATTCCCTATCCCAATATCTGGGACCTACCTGGTGGTGGGCGTGAAGGAAATGAGACACCTTTTGCCTGTGTTGCGCGTGAAGTCTATGAAGAGTTGGGGTTGACGATCACCCCAGACCAAATCCATTGGGTCAAATCTTATGCAGGGATTGTCAATCCAGATAAAAGGTCTGTATTCATGGTGGGAACCTTTAGTCAATCTGAGTTTGACCAGATTCGCTTTGGTGATGAGGGGCAGGCTTATAAGCTGATGGCCATTGAGGAATTTCTGAAAGATGAGAGCATTATCCCGCAGTTGAGGCAACGGTTGGGGGATTATATGGAAGGTTCCTATACAAGTTAGTAACAGGTGTTATGGGCAAGACTTACTGATAAACTAAAAGGGGGATAGAGATGAACAGTGTAGTGTTTTTTGCGGAACTGGAGAAGGCGTTTCAGAATTCGTCATTTGCAGAATTAAAAGAGATTATCTTGAGTCTGGCAAAACAGGTTGCGGCTGAAGATAGGGAGGTGTTTCTAAAGACTCATTTTGGGACATCACTAGTCTCTCGTCAGCAAGTAGACGTTGTTTGGGATGAAACAGATTTTTTATTAGAGCAACTTAGGGCAATTGAGCAAGGGGAATTAACTCTTCTAGCCAAATTTAATGAACACTTTGATGATTGGTATGATGATTGGGATGGAATGTTTGAGTTCTCGGATGACGATGGACTTGTCACAATCCTCAAGCAGGTGTTGCTTTTGATCGATACCTTGTTGAATCAGAATAAGTTAGTAGAAGCTCTTGAACTTGCTAAGAGGTTGGAGCAACTCGAGGTCGGCGTTGATGGAGATTATAATGACTATACCGCCGATCGTTTTACCTTGATCTCTTTTGAGGAATATGGCTTGATGCCTAATGTTTATAAACCTTTTCTTAGTCAGCTGATTTACTTGACTTATCAGACCACGAACCTTGGAGAAAGAGCAGAGGCCTTATTTTCCTTGTTTGAGAAAAATCGTCACTACCGTCTGAGTTTGGATGAACTTTTGCAGGAGTGGGGGATTTTTGAAGATTTGCAAGAGTTTCTACCACTTTGGCTTGACTACTTAGGGAAAACCAAGGGGGATTTAGCCTATAAATTGTTGGTTGAGGCCTTGGATTTGAAGACTGAAGAGACGGATGTTTTTGCTTTCGCCAAGTCGGTTGCTCTGGTTCATCCAACATTTTTAGGGACTTATTTTAAGGAAAACAGCTCTTCTTTAGCGCCAGCAGTTTGCCTGGCAAAGGGTTACGAAGCGCTTAAGCTTCTTCCCATCAATGAAAGTAACCGTTCGGATATTGCGCTACTCTTGACCAGTTTTGTAGACGATGAATCGGAGCGTTATGGCTTGTGGGTTGAGGTGTTTAAGACCTGGTTAATCTCTTCCGTTTGCTTCCCTTGACTGACGATAGGCGTCTGGAACTGCATCACTTTATCCAACAGTTAGACCAGGAGGTGGTGGAGCCATTCGATTTTGTTTTAGCTAGGATGGGTAATCACTCTGATAGGCAAGCCAAAGCACTAGAGTTTTTTGTCGGTGACCTTGAGGAAATTTTTTGGACGTCTGTTCATACCAGCAAAACCTTGGGCTGGTCAGCTACTTTTACAAAATTAGGGCTGTCGCTTTACCTCCTTTTCTGCTTAGAAGGGAGTGAGTTACGACAGGCTTGTTCTGTTTTGCTAAACAATATTATTAAAGACACTTCGTTTTCAGCGTCAGCCTTCTACCAATATCACAAGGAACAGATAAAAGACAGTCAGCAATTGTTTTTTGACCTGTTCCAAGAGTGGAAGCTCGGCTATGTTTCAGTAAAAGAAAATGCAGAAGAACTGCTGGCGGCCATGGAGAAGATGATGGCCAAGCGGGTCAAGGCTGTGATGGACGGTAATCATCGTGCCCAATATGAGGAGTGTGTGGTTTATTTAGCGGCTATCGGTGAGGTGCGTGAGAGCCGTGGTCAAGCGGGGGCTAAACAGGCGATTTTGAAGAAGTATCGTGATAAGTACTCAAGGAGGACTAATTTTAGGAGAGACTTGAAAACCTTTGGCTTGAAGGAGTAGGGAGGTATCATGTTTTTAAAACAAGCAACTTTTTCAGATTTAGAGGACATTGAGGCCATTCAGAGAGAAAGTTTTTGGCCACTTTACGAGAAATATCAAGATAAAGACAATCCCTATTTGGATAGTAGGGAGTTGATTGAGGAGAGATTTGCTCGACCGACTAGTCACTATTATTTAATAGAAGTGAACAACAAGAGCGTTGGTTTCTTACGCGTGCAGACAAATGCAGAAGAAACGGAATGCTGGTTGGGAATGGTCGCTATTTTACCTCAAGAGCAACAAAAAGGCTATGCTTACCAAGCTGTTCGATTAATAGAGTCCTTATTTACAACAGTGAAGAAGTGGACTTTATCAACCATTATCCAAGAAAATCACTTGGTGAGGTTGTATGAAAAATGCGGCTATCGTCAGACCCAAGAAACAGAGAACTTGCAAGATGGCATGGATTTGGTGTTTATGGAAAAATGCCTCTCATGATGAATGATTTAGGGGGAAAACCAATGTTTACCATCTTGAAACGCTCAAAAACAGTAACGACTATTGTGATAGTTTTCGTAGTTATACTTTTATGTTTTCTGATACCCAAACCTTTGTCACGAGACGGTCAGTTTATTGCAGACCATGAAGCGACTACAAAAGAACTGATTTGGGAACATCTTGATCCAGATAAAAGTCACATCAAAACCATTACTCTTCAACCGTCAACAGCTCGTGGAGGATTTGAAGGAAGTATTGGTAGAAATTATTACATCAAATTCCAAGCTTTTGCCAATGATGATAAGACTTATAAAATATTAGGTAAGGTTGGTTTTCCTGAAACGGGAATGGGTTATCTTTCATTTATAGAGCCGGATCCCTATAAGGATGAGGGACAAGATATGAGCACCTGGTTTGTGAATGCTGAACGTACGAATGCTTCTCAATGGCAATGGAAAATGGATGAAGAAGAAAGCTTCGCACAAGCTGAACGACAAGCAGACGAGATTCGTTGGCAGAAAATTGAAAAGAATATTGATCGACTTACCCCGCTTGTTACGGAGTGGGTGAAGGTTCATGAATCGAATCTGAAACAGACTATCTATGAGATTTTGCTGCAGGAAGAACCTGAAACTGCTAATCTTCTTGGCGAACTCTTGTCTGTAGAAGTGGATAGCATTTATGATATCCAAGAAGACCGTCGTAAGATGAGTGTGACATTTTTACTCCGTTTTGGCAATTATCCAAATGATGCGGCCTTGTTCAGAACATCAATGTTTTTTGACGACATTACCTTTCAAGAGGTGAATAAGGGTGGAGAGATGACCTTCTTTGATACTTATTATAATATTGATTTTGAATATGGGTCGGATGCTGCAAAAGCAGTGTCGCTGGCAACGGGAGAAGTGATTATTAGAGCAGTGGATGATAAGATATTTAGGATAGATTAATTCTATAAAATGCTAACAAAGGTTGGTTAGCTGACATCGGTGAATAAACAAGTAGTGAAAGGACCACATATGACCACATGGAACGAAATAACGCTCACGGTAGACCGTGAGGCGCAGGAGGCTGTCAGCAATCTTTTGGTGGAGCTGGGCAGTCAGGGCGTGATGATTGAAGACAGTGCCGACTACATCGGTAAGGAAGACCTCTTTGGGGAGATTGTCCCAGAGGTGGCACAGATTGAGCAGGTGACCATCACTGGATACTACCCTGACACCCAGGACTTGGTAGTTGTTAAGGATTCTGTAGAGCAGGGACTGGCTGCTATGGCAGCGTCAGGCTTGGCTTTGGGTGAGGTCAGTTTGACCAGCTCTGTACTTGCCGAAGAAGATTGGGCCGACAACTGGAAGAAATACTATGAGCCGACGCGAATTACCCACGATTTGACCATCGTACCGTCTTGGACCGATTACGAGCCGACCGCTGGCGAGAAGGTCATCCGCCTGGACCCAGGCATGGCCTTTGGGACGGGCACCCACCCGACCACCAAGATGAGTCTCTTTGCCCTGTCGCAGGTCTTGCGTGGGGGTGAGACCGTCCTTGATGTCGGCACAGGTTCTGGGGTGCTCTCCATCGCTAGCTCCCTCTTGGGCGCGAAGGAGATTTTTGCCTACGACTTGGACGAGGTGGCGGTGCGCGTAGCAGAGGAAAATATCCAGCTCAACGCGACCACGACCAACATTACCGTCAGCACGGGTGATCTGCTCCGAGGGGTGACGCAGGAGGCTGATGTCATCGTGGCCAATATTTTGGCGGACATCCTGATCCATCTGACCGCCGATGCCTATCGTCTGGTCAAGGATGAGGGGTATCTGATTATGAGCGGCATCATCGCGGACAAGTGGGAAATGGTACGTGACAGTGCGGAGAGCGCAGGCTTTTTCCTCGAGACCCAGCTCATTCAAGGCGAGTGGAACGCCTGCATTTTCAAAAAAACCGCCGATCGTTCAGGCGTAGTGGGAGGCTAGATGCAGCAGTATTTTGTACATGGCAGAGCGCCGCAGGAGGGGCTGGTGACCATCACGGATAAGGAGACCGCCAAGCACATGTTTTCCGTCATGCGCTTGCAGCCAGACGATGAGGTGGTGCTGGTTTTTGACGATGCCATCAAACGCCGTGCCAAGGTCATCAGCAAGGAGGAACAGACCTTCCAAATCATCGAAGAGTTGGCTGATACTGTCGAACTGCCTGTCCAAGTTACCATCGCTTCAGGTTTTCCCAAGGGTGACAAGCTGGAATTTCTAGCCCAAAAAGTGACCGAGCTAGGAGCAAGCGCCCTCTGGGCCTTCCCTGCTGACTGGTCAGTCGTCAAGTGGGATAGCAAAAAACTGGCCAAGAAGGCTGAAAAACTGGAAAAGATTGCCCAGGGGGCAGCTGAGCAGTCCAAACGCAACCGTATCCCAACCATCCAACTCTTTGAGACCAAGACCGCTTTTCTCCAGCAATTGACGAACTTTGACCATATCCTCGTGGCCTACGAAGAATCAGCCAAGCAAGGCGAGACCAGCCAGCTCGTCCAAGCCTTGAAGAAGATGCAGTCAGGCGACAAGCTCCTCTTTGTTTTCGGACCAGAGGGTGGGATTTCCCCAGCCGAAATCGACCAGCTGACCGATCTAGGCGCAAAAACAGTTGGTCTTGGGCCTCGTATCCTCCGAGCCGAAACCGCCCCGCTTTATGCTTTGTCAGTAGTGAGTTATGCCGTGGAAATGATGTAGAGAGAAAGGAACATTATATTGTCTCAGTATGGAGAAATTTTTCGCTTATTGCGAGAGGGAAAAAAATTATCTCTGAAAGAGGTAGCGGGCAGTGAGATTTCAACTGCTCAGCTTTCTCGGTTTGAAACAGGAAAAAGCCAGCTGACGCTAGAAGTGTTTTTTACTTGTCTACAGCGCATGTCTATTTCTTATGAAGAATTCTCGCTTTATTTACAACAAGAACCAGAAAGCAATCTATCACAAGAACTTATGGAAGCTTATTATAATGGAGATTTGAAACGGATTCAGGAGATAGAGATAGACTGGTCGGTAAAATGTGAAAGGAATCCAGATATCACTAAATATCGTTTGGATTTAATCATGATCCAGATAGCTAAGTATTACTGCAACACAGACGATGTCGTATCAGAGGAAAACATAAGGTATCTGATGGATTATCTGTTCAAAATTGAAGAGTGGGGTGAGTATGAAAGATGGCTATTTAGTAATGCTTATGCGGTTTTTCCTTCTTCAAGTTTAGAATTATTAGCGCAGGAGTTGCTTTCAAAAAGTCAAAAGTATTTTAAGAACACAGGCTATCGTCAAGAGGTGGCTGTGATACTTCTTCACCTAGTATCTGCGTTTTTAGAAAGAAAAGAGTTTGAGAAGGCAACTCTATTTTTGAATACTTTACATGATTTTCCTTTCTTGGAAGAGGATACGCATATTCGTTTAGGTTTTCGCTTTTATTGGGCTTATTTTGCCTATCTTACAGGATATCACAATGCTAAGATAGAGATGGAAAAATGTATAGAAGTGGCTCAATTTTTAAGTTGTGATAAAATTTCTCAGACTTTACAAGCAATTTTTAAAGATGTTACAGATATGTAATGTCTTTTTGATTGCTCTTTTTATAGATTATACTGTATTCAAAAGATGATAAAAGGAGAATAAGATGTCGCAAAAAAATAATGTAATGGTAGTCTGGTATTTAGGTGCCATATTAGTAGGAGGCAATATCTTTTTACACTGGTTATTCAGTAGTGTACATTTGGGAGAAGATACTGCCGATCTTGTACATCTGTCTAGTTTACTGGTCGTTTTTAGCTGGTTAAATCGTCGCTATCTTCATGTGAAACCTCATTTAGGAGCAACTGTAGGCATTTTGGAACAGGTCTATGTGAATAGTAGTAGTTGGCTATTGATTTGTATCTCTATTCTACCTATTATGATTCAAATATGGCCTACAGATATCATATTTTTAATGAAAACGATATTGCTGACAGTGTTTGGCGTATTTGTGGAAGAATATTTATGTAGAGGATTATTGCTTGGCTATGCCTTGAAAGAGAAAGTTTCTTACAAACAGCTGATGAGCCGAATTTTTCAGATTAGTATTTTATTTGGTTTGGCTCATATTGGGCATGTTTTTGATCAGTCACTTGCATTTACTTTCTATCAAGTTTTTTACACAATGGTATATGGAATTTATTTCTCAGCATTGACGTTGAGGACGAAAGGACTATTTTGGTCTATGTTTTTACACTTTTTTATCAATTTTAATGGCTCATTGTTATTACAAGGTGATGTGACAGCAGGAGTTCCCTCGTTATGGGGTATTTTAATTGTAAATGGTCTATTGCTCATCTGTAGTTTATACCTGCTTCGCAAGAAAAAAGTAGGTGAATGGCTGGTAAATTAAGATAGGAGCATATGCTCTTTTTCTCTACTATTAAAAGTGGTAAAATAAATAGTAAACAGTAGAAAAAGGAAGCAAATATGTCAAACCAACTGTTCGCTATTGGCGATGTACATGGAAAATATCATTTATTGCAAGACTTGTTGCAAAAATGGGACAAAACGACCCAACAGCTGGTCTTTATAGGAGACCTCATCGACCGAGGAGAAGATAGCAAGTCCTGTCTGGAGTTGGTTTGTCGGTTGGTGCGTGAGGAGGGAGCAGTCTGTCTCATGGGGAATCATGAGTGGATGTTTCTACGTTACCTAGATGACCCGACAGAGCGGTATGACCACTACCAGCGCAATGGCGGAGATACGACCATCAATTCGCTCTTGGAGCGTGATTTGGGCGCAGAAGTAGACCCGATGGCCGATGCCCAGACCATCAAGGAGCGGTTTGCGGATGTGATTGAACAGGTCAGGAAATTCCCCTATCTCTATGAAACAGATGCTTACTTTATCGTCCATGCGGGGTTGGATTTGAGCTTGCCTGATGTGCGTGAGACAGCCGACTATGACAAGGTGTGGCTGCGCCAACCTTTTCATGAGGGGCAAAACCAGACAGGGAAGCGGATTGTCTTTGGGCATACACCGACCAAATACCTTTTTGATCGTCAGGCCTACCTTGACCAAATCTGGATCACAGAAGACGGCAAGCTTGGCATTGACGGTGGTGCAGTGTATGGCGGTGTTCTCCACGGTGTGGTTTTGGATGAATCGGGAGTTGTAAGGGTGCATAATGTTAGTGCGACTCTTTCAGATGAGGCAATCATAGAGGTTTAGGGGAAAAGGAGAAGCGGATGGAATTTCTGGATGTGATTAATCAGCATTATCAGGAGCTTTCGCCACAGGAACGAGAAATTATTGCCTATTTGCAAAGACCTGAGAGTTCCTTGACGAAGTTGACCAGTCAAGAGCTGGCTGATGCCTGCTTTGTGTCTCATACTAGCATTTTTCGACTTTTGAAAAAGTTAGCGTTAGATAGTTTCACGGAACTCCGTCTCTTGGTTCTTAAATACCAGCAAAAGGCTAAACACGTTCTACAAAACTCTACCTTTGCAGCTGTCGCTCAAGCTTATCATACCTACATTGATCAGATTTTTGAAACATTGGATTTGAGTCGGATTGTCAAGCTTCTTCAGGAGACGGATGTCCTCTACCTCTACGGTACGGGGAACGAGCAGAAGTTGGAAAGTTAATGGTGATATGCTTGTTTTAATTAGTGTCAATGGCTCTTTTCCCATTCTGACCCGATCAGTTGGTCAATGTCTTGACCGATTTTTGGTTTATAAACATTAATGAACTGAGCGCATTAGATAATTGAGTTGCTTATTGATTCTAGATTTCTCTTCTTTGAGGAGCATCTCTTTACAACTAAAATAGAGAGGTTGGGACAATTGTCCCAACCTCTCTATTATTTTTAAACGACTTAGTCCAATTGGTCCACGGTAGAATGTGAAAAAACTTAGAATGGCCATTTTTGAGACCTGTTTCTAAGTTTTTTAAAATATCGAATTGATACCTATTTACGAAACAATCTCAGTGAGGGGTGCTAGTTGGATGTCCAGATCTGTAAAGCTGGTTCTGATTTTTTGAACAAAGGCGAGAGCCTTAGGACCGTCACCGTGGACGCAGATGGAATCAGCCTGGATAGGGATTTCCTTGCCGTCTATCGATGTTACGGTACCTTTGGTAATCATCTGGATGAGACGGTCGATTGCGAGGTTTTCGTCCGTAATCATGGCGCCTTCCTTAGTACGTGCAACAAGGGAGCCGTCCTTTTCATAGGCACGGTCAGCAAAGACTTCTTTGGCGATACGAAGACCAGCAGCCTGTCCGGCCAAGGCCATTTCGCTGGCTCCAGGACAGAGCAGGATGAGCTTGTCATCAAAGCGAGCGACGGATTCGGCGATAGCTGTCGCTAGGTCTTTGTCTTTAGTAGCCATGTTGTAGAGAGCTCCGTGGGGCTTGACATGCTGGAGTTTGATGCCGTGGTGTCTGGTGAAGGCTTCAAGAGCTCCAAGCTGGTAGGTGACATAGGCAGCAACTTCGCTGGGGCTAACTTGCATATTACGTCGACCAAAGCCGATAAGATCTGGAAATCCTGGATGGGCGCCCATAGCGATACCAGCTTTTGTAACCAGTTGACAAGTTTTTTCCATAACCAAAGGGTCGCCAGCATGGTAACCGCAAGCCACATTGGCGGAGGTAATGAGGGGAATGATCTCCTGATCTTGGCCGATGCGGTAGGCACCAAAGCTCTCGCCTAGGTCACTGTTTAAATCAACACGATAGGTCATAAGGTCTCCTTATCTATTCAACAGCTTTTCAATAAAGCTGGTATCAATATCCCCTTCGATAAATTGAGGGTGGTGCATGATCTGGAATTGGAAATCCAAGTTGGTCTCAACACCGAGTACAACCATCTCATTGAGGGCTGTTTTCATCTTTTGGATAGCAGCTAGGCGGTCTGGCGCGTGAACGATGACTTTGGCAATCATAGAGTCATACTCAGATGGAATGCGATAGCCTGTGTAGAGGCCCGTGTCGACGCGCACACCATTGCCTGCTGGTAGGTGGAGATGATTGATAGGGCCAGGATTTGGCATAAAATTCTTGGCTGGAATCTCAGCGTTGATACGACATTCGATAGCGTGGCCACGGATGGCGATATCTTCCTGGTTGAAAGACAGAGGAAGCCCGCTGGCAACACGGATCTGCTCGATGATCAGGTCGGTTCCTGTGACCATCTCTGTCACACCGTGTTCTACTTGAATGCGAGTATTCATCTCCATGAAGTAAAAATTTTGATGCTTGTCCATGATAAATTCAACCGTACCTGCATTGGTGTAGTTGACAGCCTTTGCAGCCTTGATAGCCGCTTGGTTGAGCGCCTGACGGGTAGCTTCATCGATGGAAGGCGATGGCGATTCTTCGATTAATTTCTGGTGGTTACGCTGGACGGAACAATCGCGTTCACCTAGCGCAACGACGTTGCCAAAGTGATCAGCTATGATTTGGATTTCGATGTGTTTAGGTTCATCGACATATTTTTCCAGATACATAGAATCGTCCGCAAAGGCATTAATTGATTCACTCTGAGCGATAGTGAACTGGTCTTCAAAGTCTAAGGCAGAGCGAGAGACTCGCATGCCCTTGCCACCGCCGCCTGAAGAGGCCTTAATCATAATAGGAAAACCAATCTGATCAATGAGCTTTTTAGCCTCTGAAACATCATTGAGGTGGCTGGGACTACCTGGGACAACAGGGACCTGAGCAGCGGTCATGGTTTTTCGAGCTTGGGATTTGTTGCCCATCTGTTCAATGACTTCAGGTTTGGGACCGATGAAGATGAGTTTGTGTTCAGCACAGAGGCGGGCAAAATCTGCATTTTCAGATAGAAAACCGAATCCTGGGTGAATGGCGTCAGCATTGACGTTGAGGGCTGCTGAGATGATCCGCTCCTTATTGAGATAGGAATTACGTGCGGGTCCTTCTCCGATACAGACCCGCTGGTCCGCCAGTTTGACATGAAGGCTCTTGCTGTCTTCTTTGGAATAGATAGCAACAGACTTAATGCCCATATTGCGACAGGCACGAATAATACGGACCGCAATTTCTCCGCGGTTGGCAATCAGTACTTTTTTAATCATAGGGCCACCGCCTAGAGTTTCTTGATTCTAAAGAGAGGCTGACCGTATTCGACTTTTTGTTCGTTGCTGACGAGGATGGCCTCAACCTCACAATCGAAGTCAACGGTCAGTTCATTCATCAGTTTCATAGCTTCAACGATACAGATGGTTTGACCAGCCTTAAGTTTATCGCCGACACGGGCAAAGGCTGGAATATCAGGTCCTGCTGCTGAGTAGAACGTTCCGACGATTGGCGATGTAACAAAATCTTCGTCATTGTCATCGTCTTCAGCTGGTAAAGAATTATGACTCGTCGCCATGGGAGCCGCTGTTACGATAGGATCAGTAGTCAGTTTGCGTCCAAGGGAAATCTTACGATCACCTTCTTCTAGTGTCAATTCACTGAGACTAGAATTTTCAAAGATAGCAACCAATTCTTTAATGTTTTCTAAATTCATGAGTTCCTCCTATTGGAATAGGGTGGCCAAACGTTTAGCAACCTGGCGTCTGTCTAAAACTTCTCGGCAAGGCTGGTGGATAGTTTGACGCATGCGTTTGTATTCTTTCATTTCTTGAGCAATGAGGTGTTGGGCTTCTTCAACACTGATGGCTTTAAATCGGATATGGTGATCCGTTTTGCGTTGGACCAATTTAGGGAGATCGACAGAAGCGACCGTTGCGATTTTAGCATAGCCACCAGTGGTTTGGCGATCGGCCAAGAGAATAATCGGTTTGCCATGAGCAGGGACCTGAATAGAACCAAAGGTGGTTCCATCTGAGATGATGTCGGCCTTTTCCTTGTGGGCAATGTAAGGCCCTTCTAAGCGGCAGCCCATGCGGTCAAAATCACCGGTCACCGTATAGGTTTCATTGAGGAAGGTGTGGAGACCTTGCTTTGTAAAATGATGGTCTTGGGGACCGAGAACAACGCGTAGGGTCTCCTCTTCCTGGTTGAATTCGTCGATATCTAAGGTCCGTGACAGGAAATAGGGCAGGTAGAGGCGATTGATTCGAAAACCGATAAAGTCATCTGCCTGCAATTTTCGGCCCTTGAAGCCACCGATACCAACCTTGACATTGGTAGAGCGACTGCCCATGACGACCGGGATTTGCAAGTAGCTGGAGAAGCTGATGTAGCCCCTGGAACCTGTTCGGGCACCGCCGAAAGCAAGGACATCCCCCTTGTGCATATAAATCGCTGTGTACATAGGAGCTGCCTCACCGTTAATGGTTGGTTGGAAATCTCCACCTGTGATGGCAATGATAGTATCTTGGGTGAATTCAAGCGTAGGGCCCACAAGGGCAAATTCAAGGACCGCTTCGTTTTCAGGATTGTCAATTAAGAGGTTGGCAATCCGAAAACTGCGGACGTCCATGACCCCAGACACGCCAAAACCTTGGCTCTGGTAACCGTTTCGGCCCAAGTCTTGGACAGTGGTCATCAGACCGGGTTTGAGAATTCTAATGCCCATGGCGTACCTCCTCTTCGGTGAGAATGGTGATGGAATAGGAGCCTTCTGCGACCGCTTTTTCAATAGCGTCAAATTCTTCTTGGCTAATAGGCTTGAAGCGGATGTAGTCTCCCGCTTCAAAGAGAATCGGTGTTTTGCGACTAGGGTCATAGGTCTTGACAGGCGTACGGCCAATCAGCTGCCAACCACCAGGTGAGCTGATCGGGTAAATCCCGGTCTGATTGCCCCCGATGCCGACGCTACCAGCCTCGATAGACAGGCGGGGATTGTCCAGGCGTGGGGTATGGATGGCTTCATCGAGGCCACCAAGATAGGTAAATCCTGGAAGAAAGCCTAGCATGTAAATCAAGTAATCGCGACTGCTATGGCGATGGATGACCTCTTCTTTGGAGAGACCAGCATGTTGAGCGACAAAGTCTAGATCGGGTCCGTAGTCACCGTCATAGCGGACGGGGATCTCGAGAATACGGTGTTGACCGTCCTTGGTCTTGATGTTAAGCTTGAGTAGTTTGGAAAGACGTTTGCTGAGGCTACTATAGGAAATAATGCGGGGATCATAGGTTAAAAGCAAGGAGGCGAATGCCGGGATGATGTCTAAGACCCCTTCAATGGGTTGCTCCTTCATGAGTTGTAGGAGCCCCTTGATGCGTTGATTAATTTCAGGCTTGATCGCCTGTTCAAATGCGATAAGAAGAGCTGAATCACCAGCTGTTCGGATGGTGTAGTCCATGTAAAAACTCCTGGGTAAATGTGTTTGAACTTGGGAAAAGAGAGCTACGAGGATGGCCCATAAACCAGATAGACTAACTAGGCTTGTATCCTTAGCAGCTCTGCTATTTTCCAAAGCAAGAAAAGCAGAGTCAAACCACAGGTCTTGCAGTTTGACCCCGCCTAGGGTGAGTGTTAGCCGTCTGTGGTGATCAGCTGATCAATACAGGTTCACAGCCTTGAGAGAGGGCGACTTGTCTCTAAGCGAATAACTGCCCTAGATTGGAGAGCGATGTAATTCCTAGGTAAGCAGTGATGATAACCACTATGATTCCTGTAACGAGTAGCCATTTAGGATGGCGGTAGGTCTCTCCCATTATACTGGTTTTTTGGCTAGCAATCAAACAAACCCCTAGGGTAATTGGGAGAATCAAACCATTGAGAGCTCCAGCAATGACTAAAAGATTAGCTGGTTGACCAATAAGTGCCATCACAAGGGTAGATAAGATGATGAAGCAGATGGTCACCAGTTTATCGTTTTTTTGGATCAGAGGATGCAAGGTTTTGAGGAAGGACACAGAAGTGTAAGCAGCACCAACGATAGAGGTAACTGCAGCTGAGAGTAGGACAAGGCCGAAGAAGCGGTAGCCAAGTTCACCAGCGCCTTGCTTGAAAGCATCAGCAGCAGGGTTAGATGGATCCAGAGTTACACCCTTGACCACGACTCCCAAGATAGCAAGAAAGAGAAAGACACGGACGATTGTTGCAATAGAGATGCCCATGACAGCAGAGCGTTTGATATGATTGAGATTATCTAGACCAGTGTAGCCAGCATCAATGAGACGGTGGGCTCCTGCATAAGTAATGTAGCCACCAACTGTTCCGCCGAGAAGGGTCAGAATTGGGCTAAAGAGAGACGTGATCCCTGATGAAGGAGCAATGGTTTCTTTCAGTGCCATCCCAATGGGCGGTTGAACCATAAGGATAACGATAAAGATGACGGCAATCATGATCGCTCCTAAGATCTTAGTGAACTTGTCCATGGCTGCCATAGCATCTTTAAAGAGAAAGATGAGGATAGCTAGACCACCAGCTAGGAAACAACCGATGGTTGTAGGAATCCCTAAGAGGGTGTTAAAGCCTAGGGCGCCGCCTCCAACGTTTCCGATATTGAAGACCAACCCTCCAAGAACAATGAGAAAGGCTAGAAAATAGCCAAGGCCAGGAAGCAACTTGTTGCCGACATCTTGTCCACGGAGGTTGCTGACGGTTAGGACACGCCAAACATTGAGCTGGACGATAAGGGCTAGAACGATGGAAGATAATATAACAAAACCAAAACTAGCTCCAAAGTCATTGGTAAATTTAGCGGTCTGTGTTAGGAAACCAGGTCCGATAGCAGATGTTGCCATGATGAAAGCAGCCCCTAGCAGAGCGCCACGATTCGATTTCTTTTTATCCATAGAAGACCTCCAGAAAATTTAGAATGATTTGATTATACTCTAATCTTTTTTAAAAAGCAAGTTTTTTTAAAAAATCATGTAAGAAAATATAACATGAACTATTAGATGTCATTTCCGAGAGAGGAGGTTACCCTCGTTTTTAAAAAGAAAGGTCAGATTATCAACAGGTTATTAACAGTTTGTGGAAAACCTTGTAGAAGACATGAAAAATGCGGGCAAAGGTAGCTTTTTGGATGAGGAGTTTTCCACAGATAAAGGGTATTTTCCACAAAACGGTGAAAAACTGTGGAAAACAGGAGAAATGAGGAGTAGCTTTGCGCTATTTTCCCGAAAAAAATGGTAAAATAGGAACAAGATTTCAAGGAGATAGCAGAGATGCCGAAAGAGATAAATTTGACTGGGGAAGAGGTTGTTGCCCTAGTTGCCCAGTATTTGACTAAAGAGGATGTGACGTTTGTAAGCAGGGCCTTGGATTATGCTGTTGCTAGTCACGAGGGACAGTTTAGAAAATCTGGTGAACCCTATATTATCCACCCGATTCAGGTGGCAGGGATACTGGCTGGTCTTCATCTAGATGCAGTGACGGTGGCCTGTGGCTTTTTGCATGATGTGGTTGAGGACACAGAAGTCACTTTGGACGATTTGGAACGAGACTTCGGAAGCGATGTCCGTCTAATCGTGGATGGCGTGACCAAGCTCGGTAAGGTGGAGTATAAGAGCCACGAAGAACAGTTGGCGGAGAACCACCGCAAAATGCTGATTGCCATGTCACAGGACATGCGGGTTATTTTGGTCAAGCTGGCGGATAGGCTCCACAATATGCGGACCATCAAGCATTTGCGAAAGGATAAGCAGGAGCGGATTTCACGTGAAACAATGGAAATCTATGCACCGCTTGCTCATCGGTTGGGGATTTCGTCTGTCAAGTGGGAATTGGAAGACATGAGTTTCCGATACCTCAATGAGGATGAGTTTTACCGAATTTCACGTCTGATGAAGGAAAAGCGTAGGGAGCGCGAGGCTTTGGTTGATGAGGTGGTTGAAAAAATTTCGACCTACACAGAAGAACGTCATCTCAAAGGACAGATCAATGGTCGACCCAAGCACATTTATTCTATATACCGCAAGATGCACGATAAGCACAAGCGATTCGATGAGCTTTACGATCTGATCGCTATTCGCTGTATCATGAATACACCGAGTGATGTCTATGCCATGCTAGGTTATATCCATGAGTTATGGCGTCCTATGCCTGGGAGGTTCAAGGATTATATCGCTAATCCTAAGGCCAACGGCTATCAGTCAATCCACACGACGGTTTATGGGCCTAAAGGACCGATTGAGTTTCAGATTAGGACCCAGGAAATGCACGAGGTGGCAGAGTACGGGGTAGCCGCCCACTGGGCTTATAAAAAGGGCATGACGGGCAAGGTGGAGCAAAAAGAGACCGCTCTTGGCATGTCTTGGATTGCCAATATGCTGGAATTGCAGGCGGATAGCGATGACGCCCAGGGCTTTGTCTCCTCGGTTAAGGAGGATATCTTCACCGAGCGGATCTATGTCTTTACACCAAACGGGGATGTCCGTGAGTTGCCCAAGGACTCTGGGCCGATTGATTTTGCCTATGACATCCATACCAATGTCGGTGAGAGGGCGACGGGGGCCAAGGTCAACGGTCGCATGGTGCCCCTCACGACTAAGCTAAAAACAGGGGATCAGGTAGAAATCATCACGTCCAGTAATTCCTTTGGGCCGAGTCGTGACTGGATTACTATCGTTAAAACCCACAAGGCCAGAAACAAAATTCGTCAATTTTTCAAAAATCAGGACAAGGAGCTATCCATCGTCAAAGGTCGGGAAATGCTCCAAGAAGTTCTTCAGGAAAATGGCTACGTCGCTAATAAATACCTGGATCGCAAACACATGGAAGAAGCTCTTCAAAAGACAGGCTACAAGACGGAAGAAGCGATCTTTGCAGCTATTGGATTTGGAGAGATTTCAGCTATTTCAGTCTTTAACCGTCTAACGGAAAAAGAGCGCCGTGAAGCTGAGCGTGCCAAAGCCAAGGCTGTTGCTGATGAATTGGTCAAGGGTGGTGAAGTCAAGCAGGAGCATAAGCACAAGGACAACCTCAAAGTCAAACATGAGGGCGGTGTTATTATTCAAGGGGCATCAGGCCTCATGATGCGGATTGCTAAGTGCTGTAGCCCTGTGCCAGGTGATGAGATTGTTGGCTATATCACCAAGGGGCGCGGAGTGGCTATCCATCGGACGGACTGCATGAATCTCAAGAGTCAGGAAAATTATGAGCAACGCTTGATTGACGTGGAGTGGGAAGATTCTAACTCGAACAAGGAATACTTGGCTGAGGTTGATATCTACGGCCTTAATCGTTCAGGACTTCTCAACGATGTGCTCAAGGTCTTGACCAATTCTAACCATAATATTTCCAGTGTCAATGCCCAGCCGACCAAGGACATGAAGTTTGCCAATATCCATATCAGTTTCTTTATCTCGAATTTGTCTAGCCTGACAACAATTGTCGACAAGATTAAGTCGGTACCAGAAGTTTATTCGGTCAAGCGAACCAATGGTTGATGTGAAAAATAGTTATCAGCACAGCCCTTTTGAAATAACTGTCAGAGAGATGGTAGCTTCAGAGGAAAATCTTTGGTTTCTTGGTCCATTGAAGTAGGAATGAATGAAATGAAAATTGTCATACAGCGCGTGCAGGAAGCGTCGGTCACTGTTGACCAAAAAGTAGTCGGTCAGATTCATCAAGGGTTGTTGCTATTAGTTGGTGTAGGGCCGGATGATTCTCAGAAGGATCTGGATTATGCAGTCAGAAAGATTGTCAATATGCGGATCTTTTCAGATGATGCTGGCAAGATGAATTGGTCTATTCAGGATATTGCAGGGAGGATTCTGTCGGTTTCTCAATTTACCCTCTTTGCAGATACTAAAAAAGGGAACCGGCCGGCTTTTAATGGCGGCGCAAACGCAGATAAGGCCAAGGAACTCTATGAGCAATTGAATCAGGCTCTCCGTTCGTTTGTTCCTGTAGAGGAGGGCATCTTTGCAGCTGATATGCAGGTCAGCCTAGTCAATGATGGTCCGGTGACGATTGTCCTGGATACCAAGCAGGCTTTGTCTTAGATTTCTGTCTTGGCCAACAATTTTGCTGGTGTTCCTAGAGAGAAGATGTCATCCAGAAAAGTCAATTGCTTGGTTAGCGTAGCTAAAGCCAAGGAAAATCTTATGTGAAAAAGCCCTAGAATCAAAAGCTTTACTGAAGCGATTCTAAGGCTTTTATGGTTAATGCGAATTTTGAAAGATCTACTGGTTCTAAAATTTCTTGGACAGCAGAGCTATTTTTAGCTAGTTTACTCATTCAAAATCAAACAGAGTAACCACTATTTGAGGTGATTATCAATGGAGATAGAGTTGGCTAGCAATTCCCATCATCAGAGGCAGGCTGAGGAGGGAGAGGATGGTTGTGAGGAGGACCAGGCGAGACCCGTAACCGTAGTCGTTGCCATAGATCTGGCTGAAAAGGGCGGTGTTCATGGCGGTTGGCGAGCAGGAAGCAATGGTTAGGGCTAGCTTAAGGCTAGGCGTTCCGATAGGGAGGCAATAAATCAGTAAAATAGAGAGAGCTGAGGTTATGATCAGGCGTAAAAAGGCGGTCCAGTAGGCAGGAAGGTAGCAGAACACATCAGTCCATGAGGCTTTATAAAAATAGGTTCCTAAGACTAAGGTAGATAAGGGGGTATTGAGCAAGGCAAAACTAGCGATGGCCTCTGAGGCTACAGCAGGGAGGTCAAAAGGGAGGATAAAGAACAGCAGACCGACAGCTGTCGAGATGGAGGCTGGGTTGATTAGGGCATTTTTTAGGGCAATGCGTTTTCTGTCGCCTGTCAGGAGGTAGATGCCGTAGGTCCATTGCAGGATTTGGTTAGCAACGACAAAACCCGAGATGTAAAACACAGCTTCTTGCCCTCCTACGGCAAAAGCTAAAGGAGTGCCCAAGAAACCCACATTGGCAAAGAGAACAGCGTAAGTGTCAATCGCTCTCTTTCTAGGCATCAAGTACCTCACCACAAGGATTCGACTGCCTAGGATACCGAAAGCCATGCCGATAGTTATGAGTAGAAATTGCAGACTCCTCAGGCTATAATCAGCCTTGAGGAAGGAAGAGATGAAAAGACTGGGAGCGACATAGGTAGTCAGTAATTTGGACAGTTGGCGCGTGACCTTGGGAGTCAGTATCTCTTTTTTGGCCAAGTAATAGCCCATGGCCATCAGGCAAAAGAGCACGATCAGTTTTTGAAAAACCATGGCAGCGATCAGCATAAGAGCACCTCTTTCTTGATATGTGTTCTATTATAACACAAGCTTTTTGAAAATAGCAGAGCTCCTTTGTTAGCTGAGTGCTGAATTGAGGTGGTGTATTTTGGAGCCATAGAGCATCTTCTTAGTTTGCAAATGGCGAGAGATGTTTTATAATGGGGTAACGATAGAAAGTAGAGGATAGGGATGATTTGATTAAGAAAAACAGCTTAGACGCTAAAATATCAGGAAATCCATATAGATTAAAACAAGGAATACAGGCAACTAGCAAAGTGACATGGCTGTGAAAAACATACAACTGTTTTTGATATAGAGATTGGGATAGGAAATGGGAGATAGAAGAGTAGAAGGGGAGAGAAGATGAAAGCGACAATGAAAGAAGTAGCGGAACTAGCTGGGGTAGGAGTTGGTACCGTATCAAGAGTTATCAATGGTGTCAAGGTTAAAGATTCTACTATGCAAAAAGTTCAAGAAGCTATTGCTATTTTAAATTACCAACCAGATGAATATGCCAGAGGGTTAAAGACCAATAAAAGTAATATTATCGCCTTGATTATTCCTACAATCTGGCACCCATTTTTTAGCGAATTTGCTTACCATGTAGAGAAGCGTTTAAGTCAACTCAATTATAAGCTCTTTATTTGTAATGCAGAATTAGATGGACAAAAAGAGAGTGAATACATAGAAATGTTGGGCAAAAATAAGGTGGATGGCATTATTGGTATTACTTATTCTGATATTGATACACACATCTCATCTAACCTTCCTTTTGTCAGCATTGATAGACATTTCTCTGAGACAATTCCCTATGTGACAGCAGATAATTATCAGGGAGGACGTTTGGCAGCAGAGGTCCTTATTCAAAAAGGTGCAACCTATCTCGCTTACATAGGAGGGATTAACCAATTTGAGAATGAGACAAGTTATCGAAAGCAAGGGTTTTATGATAAATTAGGAGAAATAGGGGTACCGTTTGAAACGTTAGATATGCCAGAACCTATTCACGATTTGGAAGTACAGGTTGAGCAATTTTTAGGGGCCTATCCGTTGGTTGATGGCATTTTTACAGTCAATGATTTTATGGCTATGACAGTGATGAAAGTGGCTAATCGATTAGGACGATCTGTTCCAAAAGATCTTCAATTGATTGGTTTTGATGGCTTAAGAGCAGCTGCAGATCAAGAGTGTTATGTGTCAACGATTGTTCAGCCACTTGAACAGATGGCTCAGAGGGCGGTTGAGCTTCTGTTGAGTATTATTGAGGATAAACCACATGAGACGAGGGTTGTGTTACCTGTTTCCTTTCATGAGGGTGGAACAACAAAGTGACGGAGAAAGGGTCTAAAAATTTTGCTAAAAAGTACTTGACAACAACAAGAAAAACGGTTACAATGATACTATAATTGAAACGTTTCCAAAAAAGCGTTTAACAAAGAGGCTAAGGCCTCGTTGTTTTACCCAATAATTGAAACGTTTCCAAAAAGGAGAGACTTATGGATAGAGAACACGCAAAAGGCTCAGGTTTGTGGCAACGTGTTAAGCGTCAGCGAATTTTATTGCTAATGTTATTACCTGGTTTAATCTTGACCTTTATTTTTAAGTATGTCCCCATGTATGGGGTACTCATCGCTTTCAAGAATTACAATCCTTTGCAAGGGGTTTGGGGAAGTGAGTGGATAGGATTTGAGCAATTCACAAAATTTATCTCGTCTCCAAATTTTGGGGTATTGCTTGGAAACACTCTAAAACTGAGCATCTATGGATTGCTTCTGGGCTTTTTTCCACCAATTGTCTTGGCAATCATGCTAAATCAACTCTTAAGTGACAAGGCTAAGAAGCGTATTCAATTGATTCTTTATGCTCCTAATTTTATTTCAGTAGTTGTTATTGTAGGGATGGTCTTTCTATTCTTTTCAGTGGGAGGTCCCATTAATAGCTTGTTAGGTCTCTTTGGGATTCAAGCTAATTTCTTAACGGATCCTGATTTTTTCAGGCCACTCTATATTTTTAGTGGGATTTGGCAAGGCATGGGTTGGGCCTCTACCCTTTACACGGCAACTTTGGTGAATGTGGACCCATCCTTAATTGAAGCAGCTAAATTAGATGGTGCTAACATTTTTCAACGAATTTGGCATATTGATCTCCCAGCATTAAAACCGATTATGATTATTCAGTTTGTCCTTGCTGCCGGAGGCATTATGAATGTTGGATATGAGAAAGCGTTCTTGATGCAGACATCTCTAAATCTAACCAGTTCAGAGATTATTTCAACCTATGTTTATAAGGTTGGTCTCGTTTCAGGAGATTATTCGTATTCGACAGCTGTAGGACTATTTAATGCATTGATTAATGTTATCTTATTGATCTCGGTCAATAAAATAGTAGAGCGCCTCAATGATGGTCAAGGATTATAGGAGGTTATAGTTGCTATGAATACACAGATTTATACAAAGTTTGACAAGCGGATGCTCGTCCTAAATAAGATTTTATTAGCTTTTTTCGTGCTAATTACGTTACTTCCTTTGGTCTATATTTTAGTAGCTTCCTTTATGGATCCACAGATTTTAGTCAGTCAAGGCATTAGTTTTAATCCCAAAGATTGGACGATTGAAGGTTACCAGCGAGTCTTTTCAGATGATTCTATTTTACGAGGTTTCTTAAACTCCTTCTTCTACTCTTTTTCCTTTGCCTTTTTGACGGTTGCGGTCACTGTCCTGACAGCTTATCCATTGTCCAAACCAAATTTAGTTGGAAAGAAGTGGATCAATATATTTTTGATTATCACCATGTTTTTTGGAGGAGGTTTAGTGCCAACCTACCTCTTGATCAAGGACCTAGGGATGCTCAATACTGTCTGGGCGATCCTATTACCTGGTGCTGTCAATGTTTGGAATATCATTTTGGCTAGAACCTATTTTCAAGGCTTGCCTGAGGAGTTGGTTGAAGCTGCAACCATAGATGGTGCTAGCGATTGGCAGGTCTTTTGGAAAATTATGCTTCCACTCGCTAAACCGATTATGTTTGTTCTTTTCTTATATGCTTTTGTTGGGCAATGGAATTCTTACTTTGATGCTATGATTTATATTAAAGACCCAAATCTAGAACCATTGCAACTGGTCCTTAGAAAAATCCTTATTCAAAGTGAGCCAGCAAAGGATATGATTGGTGCACAAGCTGCAATGAATGAGCTCAAGCGATTGGCGGAAATGATAAAATATGCCACTATTGTCATCTCTAGCTTACCGCTGATTGTCATGTATCCATTCTTCCAAAAGTACTTTGACAAAGGAATTATGGCTGGTTCCCTGAAGGGATAATCATTAACTAATTTGTATAAACTAAAAATTGGAGGTTTCAAATGAAACGCAAATTAACCACAACCGTTGTACTTTTAGCAAGCGCAGCCCTATTGGCGGCTTGTGGCAGTAAAAATACAGCATCTAGTCCAGATTATGAACTAAAAGATGTAGCATTCCCACTCAAGGAAACAAAGACCTTGAAATTTATGACAGCAAGCTCTCCATTAGCACCAAAAGATCCAAATGACAAGTTGATTTTTCAACGTTTGGAAGAAGAAACAGGCGTACATATTGAATGGACCAAC
Source organism: Streptococcus rupicaprae (assembly GCF_040545225.1). Classification (NCBI taxonomy): domain Bacteria; kingdom Bacillati; phylum Bacillota; class Bacilli; order Lactobacillales; family Streptococcaceae; genus Streptococcus; species Streptococcus rupicaprae. The sequence continues at coordinate 28,455 of NZ_JBEPLO010000028.1, forward strand.
TACCAATCAGATTTTGGAGAGAAGAGAAATCTAGATATCGCTTCAGGTGATTTGCCAGATGCCATCCACAATGATGGTGCTTCTGATGTGGAGTTGATGAACTGGGCTAAACAAGGGGTCATCATTCCTGTTGAGGATTTGATCGATGAACATATGCCGAATCTTAAGAAAATCTTAGATGAGCATCCAGAGTACCGCTCTATGATTACCGCTCCAGATGGCCATATCTATTCGTTCCCTTGGATTGAAGAGTTGGGAGAGGATAAGAAGTCTATCCATACTGTCAGTGATATCGCTTGGATTAATGTGGAGTGGTTGGATAAATTAGGACTGGAAATGCCACAGACGACAGATGAATTAATGACAGTTTTGGAGGCGTTCAAGACAAAAGATCCAAATGGGAATGGCAAAGCAGATGAAATTCCAATGTCCTTTGTCAATGGAAATGGTGGTGAAGACTTCAAGATACTTTTTGGAGCATTTGGCATCGGAGATAACGACGACCATTTGGTTGTTGGCAATGATGGCGTAGTAGATTTCACAGCAGATAATGAGGAATATAAGGCTGGTGTGCAGTTTATGCGTCAGTTACAAGAAAAAGGCTTGATTGATCCAGAAGCTTTTGAGCACGATTGGAACACGTACTTGGCAAAAGGCAGTGAAAATCTGTACGGTGTTTACTTCACTTGGGATAAGGCTAATATCACAGGTATGAATGGTACGTATGACATTTTACCAGTATTAGCTGGACCAAATGGGAAACGACATATCACACGTACAAATGGCATGGGCTTCCAGCGCGATCGTATGGTCATCACCTCTGCTAATAAAAACTTGGAATTAACAGCGAAGTGGATTGATGCGCAATATGTACCGATTCAGTCTGTGCAAAACAACTGGGGAACTTATGGTGATAAGGAGCAACAAAATATCTTTGAGTTTGACAAGGCGTCAAACAGTTTGAAACACCTACCGCTTAATGGTACAGCACCTGGTGAACTCCGCCAGAAAACAGAGGTCGGCGGGCCACTTGCAATCTTGGATGACTACTATGGCACAGTAACGACAATGCCAGATGATGCCAAATGGCGTTTAGATCTCATGCACGCAACTTATCTAGACTACGTGACGAATGAGTATATCTATCCTCGTGTCTTTATGGAAAAAGAAGATTTGGACCGCATTGCTCAAGTAGAAGCTGATATGAATGACTATATTTACCGCAAACGTGCGGAATGGATTGTCAACGGTGGCATTGAAAAAGAGTGGGATAGCTATTTAGCAGAGCTTGATAAATATGGTTTGTCAGACTGGTTGGCTATCAAGCAAAAATATTTCGATCAATATAAGAATGCTCAATAAGCTTGATGAAGGAGGGACTACTATTGGTAGCAATAAAAAGAGCAGCTGAGTATATAGCAAAGCAGAAATCGGCTGTTATAGAGGATTTTAAACCTCGGTACCATCTGACTCCAGAGGTGGGTTGGATGAACGACCCAAATGGTTTTATCTACTTTAAGGGAGAATACCATCTGTTTTACCAATATAACCCATATGATAGTGTTTGGGGACCGATGCATTGGGGACATGCTAAAAGTAAGGATCTGGTCAACTGGGAGTATCTCCCAGTTGCCTTAGCCCCAGATCAGCCTTATGATAAAGACGGTTGTTTTTCTGGTTCTGCAATTGTTAAAGACGACAAACTGTGGCTCATGTACACAGGGCATATTGTGGGAGATGACGGAGTTGTGACTCAGGTGCAAAACATGGCTTATTCAACAGATGGTGTGAGCTTTGAGAAGTATGCCAAGAATCCGGTTGCAACAGCAGATACTCTACCAGATGAGATCATTGCGAATGATTTTCGTGATCCTAAGGTCTTTGAACACAACGGTCGCTATTACGCTGTGGTTGCGACCAAACACCGTGATAATGTTGGTTGTATTGTTCTCCTAGGATCGGAAGACTTACTAACTTGGCGTTTTGAATCAATCTTCTTAAAAGGGGAGCCTCACCAAGGACCTGTTTGGGAATGCCCAGACTATTTTGAAATAGATGGCCAGTCCTATCTTATCATGTCACCAATGAGATATAAGCGAAATGAGTTAGAGTTTGTAAACCTTAATTCCAATGTCATTGTAAAAGGTTCTGTTGACTGGGATACAAAGACTTTTGTTGCTGAGAGTTTTGACGAAATTGATCATGGTCATGATTTTTATGCAGCTCAAACGACTCAAGGGCCTAATGGTGAACGAGTGATGGTGGCTTGGATGCATACATGGGGAAGAACGATTATTCCCCACGAAAAAGGGCATAAATGGTATGGTCAGATGACGCTTGCGCGCATACTAACTCGGGAAGGCACAAACATCTCCCAATCTTTGCCACAAACTGTGATAGATAACTTGCCTCTTTTAAACCTGCAAAATGAAAGAGATATTATTGGACAAACAAGTATTGAAGTAGTAGATTCAATCCAATTTAAATTAGGAACAAGCGATGATTACCTTCTCTTTGGGGTTGACCGAGAAAAACAAGAAGTTTATATAGACCGTCAACATCTGAAGCTTACTCAAGTTGGTGAGGAGGAATGGGATACTACTAGACGCTCTGTTAGACTTGCTGCAAAAACATTAACCATTGTGCTAGATACAAATAGCCTAGAGCTATTTGTAAATAATGGCCAAGAAAGTCTATCATCAACCTTTTATATCGAAGGTGATGCAGAGCTACAAGTATTGAAATCATCTTAAATGGCTAGAAAGCCTACGATCATAAAGTATTTCTGGTCCTAAGCACATATGGAAACCTTTCTGCTTGACAGAGATTCACCGGAAGTGCCAGTCTCTCATCCAATGTCTATTTCCAAAAAGAGACAGTCGCCTATTTAATACTGATTCAAAATCAAAAATAGATATTAGCGGTCCATCGCCTATTAACAATTGGCTTCAATACCGACCAATGCAATCCCTGAATGACTTCTTGGAGCTTATCAATCACATCTTCCAAGGTCTTAAATGCCTTATTTTTAAACCCACGTTTACGAATCTCAGCCCAGACTTGCTCAATTGGATTCATCTCAGGCGTATACGGTGG
>NZ_JBEPLO010000029.1:0-29038 GCF_040545225.1 Streptococcus rupicaprae
ATTATAATTATAAACCATGACATGAGAAAACGAGCATCTCCAACTGCGGAAATGCTCGTTTTTGTCTATTCTGAAACTAGTTTTTGCCCAGCCTCATTTTCTAATGGTAGTCATGAGCTCAGTTAGACGACCTGTTTTCCACTCTTGTAGACCTGGTGGATCAGGTTGGTTGCAAAGAAGTAGAAGAGGAAGTCGATATTTGGTGCATCAAAGATGGCAATGTCGGCTTCTTTTCCAGTATCAAAGCTACCGATGGACTTTTGACGGTCGACAGAATAGGCGGCGTTGATGGTCACGGCGTTGAGGACCTCAACGGGCTTGAGGCGCATTATGAAGCAGCCCAGTTGCATGACAAATTGGATATTGGCTGTTGGGCAACTTCCTGGGTTGCTATCGGTCGAGAGGGTAATGGCCATGCCCTTGTCTAGCATCTTACGAGCAGGCGCATAGGTGTCTTCCATGAGGCTAAAGGTCGTGGCAGGAAGGAGGTTACCGATAACCTGGGCCTGACTCATCCTGTCAATGTCCTCATCTGAAATGACCATGAGGTGCTCGGCACTCACAGCGCCCAGTTCGGTGGCCACCGAAACACCGCCTAGGCTCTTGATTTCATCTGCGTGGATGCGGAGTTTAAAGCCGAGTTCCTTGGCCTTGCTGAGAAGGTAGCGGGACTCGTCTGCTGTAAAGACGCCTTGTTCGCAAAAGATATCGCAGAATTCAGCTAGGTTTTCTTCCTTGACCTTTGGCAGCATCTCATCGATAATGACATCCAAATATTCCGTGGAGCGTCCCTTGTACTCAGTTGGAATGGCATGGGCGGCCATAAAGGTGGAAACCAAATCAATCGGATGGTCCTTGTGGAGTTGATTGGCGACTTCAAGCTGGCGTTTTTCTGTTTCCCAGTCTAAACCATAGCCGCTCTTGGCCTCAACGGTGGTAACACCATGGGCCAGCATGTAGTCGAGGAGGTGCTTGGATTTTTGATAAAGGGTGTCAAAAGAGGCTTCTCGTGTCGCTCTTACAGTGCTTAAAATCCCGCCCCCCTGGGCCAAGATATCCAAATAGGAGACGCCATCCAGTTTCTGAGCGAATTCGTGCTCTCGGCTTCCACCATAAACCAGGTGAGTATGGCAGTCAATCAAGCCCGGAGTCGCTACTTTTCCCCTGTACTCGGAGATGATGGTCTTCTCCCCGATCAGCTCGCTTCTAGGCTCTCCCTGGCCGATTTCTAGAATCTTTCCGTCTTTGATGGCAATGTAGCCGTCTTCGACGATCTCTGCCTGATCCATTTCGCCACCAGCTAAGGGATGGCCCAGGTCTTTGGGACAAAAAACCTGGTTAAAATGTGTCAATAGGGTGTCTGCGGTCATAGTATACCTCCATTTTTTAGGGAACTTTCTTATCTTTTATTTTATTATAAGGTAAAATGGTCTAATTTGCGTCAAAAGTATCTGAAAAATAGCAAAAGACGAAAAATCAATAAAAGACGACAATTTTTGACGCTCTTTTTGACGAACTTAGGGTAAACTAGAACTGAAAAGAAAATCAAGGCTTCTTTTTGGAGAGGCCAAAAGGAGGAAAATTATGACGCGTTTTACAGAAGCTGACATTGCAGCGGCTATGACCATCAAGTTAGATGATGTCCTGCCGGAAAAAACAGTTTTTGAAGAAGGGATCAGGCGGGCTCCAGACCGTGGTTTTCGCTTGAGTCAAGCACAGACAGAGATTGCCCTTAAAAATGCCCTTCGCTATATTCCAAAACAGTTCCATGAAGAGGTGATTCCAGAATTCTTGGAGGAGTTGACGACCTATGGACGGATTTATGGCTACCGCTGGCGTCCAAAAGAAAGGATTTTTGGCAAGCCAATTGATGAATACAAGGGAAATTGTGTTGCGGCTAAAGCTATGCAGGTTATGATTGACAACAACTTGAGTTTTGAGATTGCCCTGTACCCCTATGAGTTGGTGACCTACGGAGAAACAGGTCAAGTCTGCTCCAACTGGATGCAGTACCAATTGATCAAAAAATACTTGGAAGTCATGACAGAAGACCAAACCTTGGTGGTGGAGTCTGGTCATCCACTGGGCTTGTTTGCTTCTAAACCAGAAGCACCGCGTGTGATCATCACAAATGGTCTCTTGATTGGTGAGTATGACAACATGGAAGACTGGGAAATAGCAGAAGAGATGGGGGTGACCAATTATGGTCAGATGACTGCGGGAGGCTGGATGTATATCGGCCCTCAAGGGATTGTTCATGGCACCTTTAACACCCTTCTAAACGCTGGGCGTTTGAAGCTGGGCATCCCAGATGATGGAGACCTGACAGGCAAGCTCTTTATCTCCTCTGGTCTTGGGGGCATGAGTGGGGCACAAGGTAAGGCAGCAGAGATCGCCAAGGCTGTGTCCATCATCGCAGAAGTCGATGCTTCTCGGATTGAGACGCGTCATTCACAAGGCTGGATCAGTCAAGTAGCGGAAACAGCAGAAGAAGCAGTTGCATTGGCTCTCAAGGCCCAAGAAGAAGGTAAGGCTCTTTCTATTGCCTACCATGGAAACATCGTTGACTTGCTAGAGTATGTCCTTGAAAAGGATATTCATGTCGACCTCCTGTCTGACCAGACCTCTTGCCATAATGTCTACGACGGCGGCTACTGCCCAGTAGGAATCAGCTTTGAAGAGCGGACCCGTCTCCTTGCGCAAGACAAGAAACGGTTTGTGGAATTGATTGATGAAACCTTAGCTCGTCACTACAAGGTTATTACGGCCCTTACGGAAAAAGGTACCTACTTCTTTGACTACGGAAATGCCTTTATGAAGTCTGTGTACGATTCTGGTATTAAGGAAATTTCTAAGAATGGTATGGACGACAAGGACGGCTTTATCTGGCCATCCTATGTCGAAGACATCATGGGGCCTATGCTCTTTGACTATGGCTATGGGCCATTCCGTTGGGTATGTTTGAGTGGTAAACACGAAGATTTGGTAGCGACCGATAAGGCGGCTATGGAAGTCATCAATCCGGACCGTCGTTACCAAGACCGTGACAACTACAACTGGATCCGTGACGCGGAGAAAAACCAACTGGTTGTTGGTACCCAGGCCCGGATTCTCTACCAAGATTGTATGGGACGTGTCAACATTGCCCTTAAATTCAACGAATTGATTCGCCAAGGCAAGATTGGTCCTGTCATGCTGGGTCGTGACCACCATGATGTATCAGGAACCGACTCACCATTCCGTGAAACATCCAATATCAAGGATGGTTCAAATGTGACATGTGACATGGCTGTTCAGTGTTATGCAGGGAATGCGGCGCGTGGTATGAGCCTGGTAGCCCTCCATAATGGTGGTGGTACCGGTATTGGTAAGTCTATCAACGGTGGATTTGGTCTGGTGCTGGATGGTAGCGAACGGACAGATGAAATCATCAAGTCAGCCATTGCTTGGGATACTATGGGTGGTGTGGCCCGCCGCAACTGGGCCCGCAATGACCATGCGATTGAGACCTCCATTGAGTACAACCAGATGCGGGCAGGTTCAGACCATATTACCATTCCATACTTGACAGATGAAGATTTGATCAAGGAATCTGTAGCGAAAATTTTTAACAAATAAAATGTGAACACCAACAAACATTAAAAAGGAGTTACTATGGCAAAGATAGTTGAATGTATTCCAAATTTTTCGGAAGCAAGAAACCAAGAAGTTGTAGATGGTTTGGTGGCAACAGCTAAGTCTGTTCCAGGCATTACCTTGATTGACCATTCTTCTGATTTGAGTCACAACCGCAGTGTTTTCACCTTGATTGGTGATGAGGAAAGTATCCAAGAAGGAGCCTTCCAGCTGGTCAAATATGCGACAGAGCATATCGATATGACCAAGCATACAGGGGAGCATCCTCGGATGGGGGCGACAGACGTCCTGCCATTTGTTCCGATCAAAGACATCACGACAGAAGAGTGTGTGGAAATTTCTAAAAAAGTAGCCGAGCGCATCAACAAGGAATTGGGCATTCCCATCTTCTTGTACGAAGACTCAGCGACTCGTCCAGAGCGTCAAAACTTGGCCAAGGTTCGTAAGGGTCAATTTGAAGGAATGACTGAAAAACTCTTGGAAGAAGACTGGGAACCAGACTACGGGGATCGCAAAATCCATCCAACTGCGGGTGTCCTAGCCGTGGGCGCTCGGATGCCACTGGTAGCCTTCAACGTCAACCTTGATACAGACAATGTCGACATTGCCAATAAGATTGCGAAAATTATCCGCGGTTCTGGCGGTGGTTACAAGTACTGTAAAGGGATTGGTGTCATGTTGGAAGACAGAAACATCGCCCAAGTATCCATGAATATGGTCAACTTTGAGAAATGTTCACTCTACAGGACCTTTGAAACCATCCGCTTTGAAGCCAAACGCTACGGTGTCAACATCATCGGCTCTGAAATTATCGGTCTGACTCCGGCCAAAGCCCTTGTCGATGTAGCAGAATACTATCTTCAAATTGAAGACTTTGACTACAGCAAGCAAGTTCTAGAAAACCATATTCTAGGCTAGGAGGTGCCGCCATGTCATTAGTAGAATTAACCATTGCTGAATTTGCCAAGGTCCTTGGATCAGATGCTCCAGCACCAGGAGGCGGCTCTGCTGCCGCCCTCTCTGGTCTGAATGGGATCTCTTTGACCAAGATGGTCTGCGAATTGACCCTTGGGAAGAAGAAATATGCAGATTTCCAAGCAGAAGTAGAAGCCATCCATCAGGATACAGTTCGTTTGCAAGAGAGTTTGCTTTTGGCCATCGACAAGGATACAGAAGCCTTTAATGCCGTATCTGCTGTCTTTGATCTGCCAAAAGAGACAGATGAAGAAAAGGCCATCCGCAGAGAAGCCATGCAAGAAGCCCTGAAGGGAGCAACCCAGTCTCCTTATGAGATGATGGAGGAGATGGTGGAGGCTCTTCGTGTGACCAAGAAAGCCATTGGCAAGACCAATACCAATGCAGCCAGTGATCTGGGAGTCGCAGCCTTGAATCTCAAAGCAGGTCTTCAAGGGGCCTGGCTCAACGTCTTGATCAACCTCGCAGGCATTAAGGATGAAGCCTTTGTGTCAGATTATCAGGAAAAAGGACAGGGCTTGTTGAGCGAAGGGGAGGGCCTAGCAGACGAGATTTACCAAGCCATTTTGAAGAGTTTATAGAGAGGAGTGTCTTATATGGTATCAGATATCGAAATCGCCAACTCTGTTGAGATGGAACCCATTATAGAGGTGGCCAAACGCATTGGCATCGAAGAGGAAAATTTGTCTTTATTTGGGAAGTACAAGGCCAAGATTGACCTAGGTCAGCTAGAAGTCCTCAAAGACAAGCCAGATGGCAAGCTGATTTTGGTGACCGCCATTTCGCCAACACCAGCAGGGGAAGGAAAAACAACGACCTCTGTTGGTTTGGTGGATGCTCTTTCTCATATCGGTAAAAAAGCAGCCATTGCCCTGCGCGAGCCTTCTTTAGGTCCGGTATTTGGTGTCAAGGGTGGTGCAGCTGGTGGCGGCCATGCCCAAGTGGTCCCAATGGAGGACATTAACCTTCACTTTACAGGAGACTTCCATGCGATTGGTGCCGCCAATAACTTGTTGGCCGCTATGATTGACAATCACATCCATCATGGCAATAGCCTTGGCATTGATAGCCGCCGCATTACTTGGAAGCGGGTGGTAGATATTAATGACCGCCAGTTGCGCCACATTGTCAATGGTCTGCAAGGCAAGGTCAATGGTGTGCCACGTGAAGACGGCTATGACATCACTGTCGCTTCTGAAATCATGGCCATCCTTTGCTTGTCTGAGAATATCGTAGACCTAAAAGAACGCCTAGAAAAAATCATCATTGGTTACAACTACCAAGGGGAGCCTGTGACAGCGGGTGATCTGAAGGCAGCAGGTGCTATGGCAGCCCTTCTTAAGGAAGCCATCCATCCAAACCTAGTGCAGACTCTAGAACATACGCCAGCTTTGATCCACGGTGGACCATTTGCCAATATTGCCCATGGTTGTAACAGTGTCCTTGCGACTAAGCTGGCCCTCAAGTACGCAGACTATGTCGTCACAGAGGCTGGCTTTGGTGCAGATCTTGGTGCTGAAAAATTCATCGACATCAAGTGCCGCCTGTCTGGCCTTCGTCCATCTGCTGTGGTCCTTGTTGCGACCATTCGTGCCCTTAAGATGCATGGCGGTGTCGCCAAGACAGACCTTGCTACGGAAAATGTCCAAGCAGTCCTTGATGGCCTGCCAAACTTAGACAGACATTTGAAGAATATCCAAGAAGTCTATGGTTTACCAGCAGTTGTAGCCATTAATAAGTTCCCGCTAGATACAGAAGCAGAGTTGCAAGCGGTCTATGATGCCTGTGCCAAGCGCGGTGCCCAAGTCGTGATATCAGATGTTTGGGCCAATGGCGGAGCAGGCGGACGCGATCTGGCCGAAGCGGTGATCAAGTTAGCCGAAGGCGAAAACAATTTTAGCTTCGTATATGATAATGAAGATTCCATCGAAACTAAACTCGAGAAGATTGTGACAAAAGTATACGGAGGAAAAGGTATCCAACTCAGCCCGGCGGCCAAGAGAGAACTGACTGACCTTGAAAGACTAGGCTTTGGCAACTATCCAATCTGTATGGCCAAGACCCAGTATTCCTTCTCAGACAATGCAAGTCTCCTCGGAGCTCCGGAAGACTTCACTGTCAAAATCAGCAATTTGAAAGTATCGGCTGGTGCAGGTTTTATCGTGGCCTTGACAGGGACCATTATGACCATGCCGGGTCTGCCAAAAGTGCCTGCCAGCGAGAAGATTGACATTGACGCCCAAGGAAATATCACAGGCCTCTTCTAAAAAGAGAGGAGGCTCCAAGATGGTGTCCTATCAAATCCTTGATTCGTCATCTTATATCACCACCGATTGGGCTGGAGGAAGGACCCAGCAACTCTATCTCTCTCCAGCTGATGGAGACTATAGCAAAAGAGAGTTTGATTTTCGGATCTCAACTGCGACCGTAGAGCTTGAGAGCAGCTGCTTTAGTCCTTTACCTTGTATCAAGAGGTTGTTGCTTACGCTGGATCAGACCTTACATCTAACCAATAAAACCATTGGTCAGGAAGTGCGTTTAGCCCCTTTTCAGGTCTATGCCTTTGATGGCTCAGACCAGATTGAAAGCTGTGGCCAATGCCAGGACTTTAATGTCATGTGGCGTGAGCCCTATCAAGGAGACTTGCGCCCTTTGGCACCTGGGGAAATCTTAAGAGAAACGGATCAGATTCAGTTTGTCTATGCCCTTACTGACCAGGAAATCAGAATCAATCAGCACGTTTTATTCCTAAAAGCCCATCAATTCCTCAAACTAGTTCGAGAATCTCCAGAAGAGGAGATTACAGTGCGATTGTCTTCGGGACAATCCAAACAGGCTGTCCTAGCGATTTGGATAGGCTTATCCTCGAATGGACAGTAAACAGTAAGATGTAAAGTTGTGTTCATTATTTAACATAAAGGAGAGTCGTCTATGGATACACAAAAAATCAGTGCACAGGAACGCGAAGAAGCGAAATTTAGTCTGACCGGTGCCACCCTTTATGGGATCAATGCTGTTATTGGTTCGGGAATTTTCCTTCTACCACAAAATATCTATCGGGATTTAGGGCCTGCTTCTATTGCGGTTATGTTTGGGACCGCCATTTTGACCATTATGCTGGCGGTCTGTTTTGCAGAAGTGTCGGGCTACTTTGGAAAAAATGGTGGCGCTTTCCAATACTCCAAACGAGCCTTTGGTGATTTTGTCGGCTTTAATGTGGGGGTTTTGGGCTGGATGGTTACCATGTTTGCCTGGGCAGCCATGGCCGCTGGTTTTGCAAGGATGTTCATTATTACCTTTCCAGCCCTTGAGGGGATGAATGTGCCGATTAGTATTGGCTTGATTATCCTCTTGTCTCTCATGAATGTGGCGGGTCTTAAGACGTCAAAAGTCTTTACGATTACAGCTACAGTTGCAAAATTGATTCCCATTATCCTCTTCTCGGTCTGTGCGGTCTTCTTTATCCACCAGGGCTTGCCAAACTTCACGCCATTTGTACAATTATCGGAAGGGCAAACTTTACTCAGTGCAGTTTCTGGTACAGCTATCTATATCTTTTACGGCTTTATCGGTTTTGAAACTTTGCCCATCGTTGCGGGGGAAATGCGCAATGCAGAAAAAAATGTGCCCCGTGCCATCTTGGGTTCGATTACCACTGTTTCGCTCCTGTACATGCTGATTATTGGTGGTACAATCGCTATGCTGGGTAGTGGCATTATGGAGACTAATGCACCGGTACAAGATGCCTTTGTGAGAATGATTGGTCCTGCGGGATATTGGTTGGTGTCTATTGGGGCCTTGATTTCCATTACTGGTCTCAACATGGGGGAATCCATCATGGTGCCTCGTTTTGGTGCAGCCATTGCAGAAGAAGGGCTCTTGCCGGCAGTGATTGCCAAGAAAAATGCTAACGATGCGCCAGTTGTAGCCATTGCTATTTCAGCTATTGTAGCTATTATTTTGCTCTTAACAGGCTCCTTTGAAACCCTGGCGACCCTTAGTGTTATCTTCCGTTTCTTCCAATACATCCCAACAGCCCTTGCGGTGATGAAACTACGGAAGGACCAACCAAATACAAACGTAGTCTTCCGTGTGCCATTTGGGCCAGTCATTCCTATTTTGGCTGTGATGATCAGCTTGGTCATGATCTGGGGAGATAATCCAAAGAACTTTATCTATGGAGCAGTGGGTCTTGCTATTTCAAGTAGTATTTACCTTCTCATGCACGGAAACAGAAAAAACGCTCAATCTAGTATAAGATAAGGAGAAACTATATGACACAAGAACTCATCTTAGATGGGAATAGCCTGCGATTGGAAGATGTTATCGCAGTTGCTCGCCATCATCAACCGTGCAGCATTGCCCAAGGTGCAAAAGAAGACGTCATTGCATCACGAAAAATTGTCGATGACATTGTTCTTGAAAAACGGGTAGTTTACGGGGTTACAACGGGCTTTGGCTCCCTATGTAATGTCAGCATTCCGACAGAGGACACGGTTCAATTGCAGGAAAATTTGATCCGTACCCATTCAAGTGGTTTCGGAGATCCTTTGGCAGAAGATGCGGTTCGTGCCATCATGTTGATTCGCATCAATTCTTTGGTTAAGGGGTATTCAGGCATTCGCTTGTCAACGATTGAAACCTTGCTGGATATGTTGAATAAGGGGGTTCATCCTTACATTCCTGAAAAAGGCTCGCTCGGTGCTTCTGGAGACTTGGCACCCCTCTCTCATATGGTTTTGCCCATGCTTGGCTTAGGAAAAGCCTACTATAAGGGCGAACTTTTATCTGGTAAGGAAGCCATGGAAAAAGCAGGTATTGCAACCATTGCCCTGGCGGCAAAAGAAGGCCTGGCCCTAATCAACGGAACTACGGTTCTGACAGGAATTGGTGCCCTTGCGACCTATGACGCCATTCAGCTCTTGAAACTGTCTGATATTGCAGGAGCGCTATCTCTTGAGGTCCACAATGCCCTGACCAGCCCCTTTGAAGAAGGGCTCCATACCATTCGTCCACAGAGCGGTCAGTTGGCAACCGCCCGCAATATTCGCAATTTGGTGGAGGGGAGTACCCATACCTCTGAGCCTACGCCAGACCATGTGCAGGACCCTTATACCCTTCGCTGTATCCCACAAATCCACGGAGCCAGCAAGGATTCCATCGCCTATGTCAAGGAAAAAGTAGAGATCGAGATCAACTCTGTTACAGATAACCCAATTATCTGTAAGGATGGTCACGTGATTTCTGGAGGAAACTTCCACGGTGAACCAATGGCGCAACCATTTGACCTTCTTGGCATTGCCCTGGCTGAAATCGGAAATGTATCCGAACGCCGGGTTGAGCGTTTGGTCAACAGCCAACTGAGCAAGCTGCCATCCTTCTTAGTGAAACACCCAGGGATCAACTCAGGCTTCATGATTACCCAGTATGCCTGTGCCTCTTTGGCTTCTGAAAACAAGATTTTGGCCCATCCAGCTAGTGTAGACTCTATTCCATCTTGTGAAAACCAAGAAGACTTTGTTAGTATGGGAACCACTGCCGCCCGCAAGGCAGGGGAAATCTTCAAGAATTCTCACCGGATCGTGGCAACCGAAATCATGGCTGCCTGCCAGGCTTTGGATTTGAAAGAGCAGACTACAGGGCTTGGGCAAGGTACCCAGCCAGCCTACGATGCCTTTAGAAAACAGGTTGCTTTCTTAGAGGATGACAAGGACATCGAGATCTACGATGAACTCAACAAGGCTTCTGAAGCCATTGCGAGCGACGAATTCCTAGCAGCAGTGGAAGCGGCAGCTGAGTTGACGATTCAATACTAGAAGGCAAAGCGCTGGGACAGAGTTTCTCGGCGTTTTCCAATCGTGAAATACTCTTTCTTCCCTTGACGAGCTTCTCTTTCTAGGATACAATAGGCTTCACGAGAATGAAAATAGAAGGGCTGATTTATGATGTTAGAGAATTATTATCCTATCAGTTTTCCCTACTATGAGACTGGCTTTGGAGATGACTTGTATGCAGCCAAGTGGGGAATGCGGCTGCAGTTTCTTGATCTAAATGATCCGAGCCTAGAGCCGTTTCCCAAACAGCACTTTGCCCTGATTGGATTTAAGAGTGACAAGGGGGTCTATATCAATAATGGACGTGTGGGAGCAGTAACTGCTCCGTCTACTATCCGTCCTCATTTAGCAAATCTTCCTTGGCATTTAGGGAAGGAAGTGCAAGTCTATGACGTTGGCAATATCGATGGTCCCAACTGTTCCTTGGCTGACTTGCAAGAGAGTCTGACAAAGGCCATCATCCGAATGAAAGACCTCAATCTCTTTCCTCTCGTCCTAGGAGGAGGTCATGAGACAGCCTATGCCCATTATAAGGGGTTAGACTCTGCCTGGTCCAAGGAGAAGGCGGTAGGGGTCATCAACTTTGATGCCCATTTTGACTTACGCCCTTATGATGAAACAGGGCCCAATTCTGGGACTGGTTTTCGTCAGATCTATGATGACTGTAAGGCACAAGGTAAGGAATTTGCTTATTTTGTATTAGGAATCCAGGAGCACAACAACAATCTCTTTTTGTTTGATTTTGTGGCCAAGTCTACCGGTATCCAGTTTCTAACTGGAAGCGATATGTATCTCATGGGCTATCAAAGGATTTGTCAGGAATTGGATGCCTTTATAGCCCAACAAGAGGCGATCCATCTCACCATTGATATGGATTGCTTCAATGCAGGATCGGCCCCTGGTGTCAGTGCCCCGCAAACTCTGGGCCTGGATGTCAACTTAGCGGTTCTCTTGATGCAGTATATTGCCGCCAGTGGAAAAGTAGTTGGGGTGGATATTGTAGAAACTTCTCCCCCGCATGATGTGGACGATCACACCGCCCGTCTGGCTTCCACACTTTTCTTCTACTTGACTCGGATTTTGGTGCAGAGTCATTAGGAGAGCATGAACAATTAAAAATCCTCAAAATCTCACTCTTAGGAATGTGATTTTGAGGATTTTTAGATGATGCATTGAGGATCTGTATCGCTATGTCTTTATTCGAGTGACTAGTGGTCAACTGGTCAGTTAGTCTTGTTCCTTATAATCATACAGCAGAGTTTTTGACAGGAAGCTATCAGAGAGAGTGAAGATTAGCTCGTCCATTCAGGCCTACCTTAGTCAGACAAGCTCTTAGTAGATCTGTAGTTTATGCCTCCAACTGTGCCTTGAGTATTTCTAATTGTTGCAATAAGATAGAGTCCCGGTAGGGATTTAATCTTTTATGGGCAATCTGATAGTAATGGTCAAAGGGTTTCAGGAGAAATTGGTTTAGCATTTCTTCTGGAAGTTGCTCAGCTGAAGCCACGGCAGATAATTGGGCTAAGGCAAAGGCGACCATGCCTTCGTCTCTAGGATTGGAATAGCGAGCTAATAATTCATCCTTTTTGGCTAGGAAATCCAAAATCAAATGATATTCCTTTTTCTGACAGGCCAAAAGGGCTAGGTAGAGCTCCAATTGGACTTCTTTCCATGGAAAGGAAACAGAAGAGATTTTCTGTTTGGCCTTTTTCAAAAGATCATAGGCTTGGTCAATTTCTCCTGATAAATAGAAGGAAATTCCTAACCCAATTTGAAAAGAGATGGTATAGGGCGTATCGTGGAAATCTGAAACCAGGTCAAGCAAATCCCTTTGGTAATTAATGGCGGCTTGATAATCACCTGTGATCTGTGCGATTTCTGCCAGATAATCCAAGGCGGTAGCAATTTGAATCGGGTAGCGAGCTTGCATGGAAGGGGTTAGACAAAAGCAGTCAATGCTCTCATGGAGCCTTCGCAAGGCCTGCTCTTGGTCTCCAACCATGAGGTGGTAAAGGCCACGTAAGCGTAAAAAGATACCGATGGATTCGTGGTTATTGGATTCAATAGCAGCTTCTAGCCCCAATTCTGTGTATAGGGCCATGTCGGTACGATTGTCAATCTGTACACAGTAGTGGATGAGTTGCTGGTATCCTTTTCGGATGTAGTCTTGTTTGCCGGAAGCCTTGGCGGAAATGATGACCTCTTGGATTTTGCGAACGCCTTGTTGGTAGTTTCCGCTTCGGATACTATAACGTCCTTCCAAATACTGAAAATAGAGCAGGAGCTCTGTAAAACGATCTGACTTGGAGTAGGTTCTTTCCAGTTCTTTCAATTGAGATTTGATGGTTTTAAAGAGATTAGAAAGGTGAACAACCTCCTTTTGCTCAGCAGGCGAGAGGATTAGCAGGGCAGGGTTATCAATGGGGAAAAGATCATAGAAGGCTCGTAACAAGGTCTTCAATTCAATCAATTGGTGTTCGATGACTTTTAAGGGCTGATTGGCTTTCTGGTAGTGAAAAATGATATCTGCTAACATGGCCAGGTTGGGATGTTTAGGATCGAATTGCGTTTCGAAATAGGCGGCTAGTTGCTCATGCAGGAGTCGGATTCTGGCTGGCGATAATTGGTCGTAAAGAAAGAGGCGCAACAATTCCTGATTAAACACAAGATGGATACTCTCCTTAGTTTCCTCCTGTCGGATAAAGCCGCTTGAGGTGAGGTCGTCTAACAAAGGCAGTAATTCTTCCTGGGTTAATTCAGTCAGTTGAGCGATAACGTCTAAGTTTAAGCCCGATGGAGCACAGGCCAGGTAGCGAAGGAGGCCTTCTGCTGTTCCTGGGAAGTCCTGGACTTGACTGGCCAATTGAGCCCGAACGAGGGGCGGGAGTGGGTCAAATGCTTGGTTTTTCTCTAATAAATCAGCGTATTGCGATAAGAGGAAGGCGTTCCCTTGGCTGTAAGTCAAGATAAGAGGGCCCATTTCTTGGAGGTCCTTTTCCGTACCCAGTCGCCCTACGAGGTATTCCATGCTCTCTTTGGCTGAAAATGGGGGGAGGTAGAGATAGGTTCCCAGTTGTTTTAGTAGGAGAAAATCCTTGAAGTTATTGATTTCCTTATGATGATAAAGGCTGTAGCTAAAGATAAAGGCAAGGGGCAACTCACCTAGGATGGCCAAATGCTGGCGTAGCAGGTGGAGGCTTTTTGGATCAATCCACTGGGCGCCTTCGATGAAAAAGAGTAGGGGCTCTTGAGGAGAGGAGTGGTCTGCATAATGGCTTGCTTGCCAACGATTTGGAGTTGAAAAAGTGACATCAAGTCCCCTAGTCGCAAGGTCCAGATAGCCCTTGATTTGCTTCCAAATGCCTGTTTTTTCCTGGAAAGTTGCTGAATGGCATTCAATAGAAATCAAACGAAGGGCTGTAGAGTGATTTTTGAGGACCTGACGGATCAGACTGCGCTTGCCACTACCGTCCTCCCCTTGCAAGAAGAGGGCATTTGTTTCTCCATCAAAGGCATTTTCTAGGAAATGTTCTACCTGCTTAATTTCCTCGCTTCTACCAAAGAAGTAAGGGAGTTTAGGAAGGGCTTGGATTCTTTTTTGTTGGATAGATTGCTGGATGATGCTCTGATAGAGGTTTTGAAGGTTCTTATTGGGCTGGACACCAAGTTCCTTGTCCAACAGATTCACCAATTGATTGTAGGTGCTGATGGCTTTTTTATCTTCTCCATGGTCAAGATATAACTGCATGAGTAGGAGATAGTTGTTTTCTTCAAATTCGTCCAGAGCGATGAGCCTCTCCAGATACTGTCTGGTTTCTTTATAAGATAGGGAATGTTTTTCTTTCTGCAATTTTTCCTGACAGGCCTTGACATAGGTTCTCTCTAGGAGGTGGCGTGTTTGATCCAACCAGGTTTCAAAAGCAGGGCATTTCTTGAGAGAGAAATTTAATAGAAGTTGATCGGTGTAAAGGGAGAGGTTAGCCATAGGGTCCCTTAAAAAATCAGTCACATCGCAGACAATGGAAAGCTCAGGGTTTATGAGAATATATTGCTGGTCGCTCGCGATAATGATATCAGCTCCAAAGGCCTGATTAAGCTGGTAGATGGAGTTGCGGAGATTTTTTCTGGAAAGGTGATTGTCTTTTTGCTCCCAAAGGATTCCTGCAATTTCCTCTCTGCTTGTCTTGCCCTTGAGGAGCAGGTAGTACAAGAGGGCATTGACCTTGGCATAGGGTAAGCGGATAGGAGTCTTATCCAAAAGAAGGGTTGCTTGTCCAAAAAGATTACAGGTTAAAGTCACCATTGAAACCGCCTCCTAATTTTAGTAATTCTAGTATACCATATAATTTGGCAGACGGGAGGCAAAAGAAGGACAGGACTAGGTCATCTGATAGTTATTTTGTGATCGTTATGTAATGTGATACAATAAAAGAAAAGCATAAAGGAGATTCCTATGGAAAGGACATTTTTTATCATCAAGCCAGATGGTGTAGCTCGAGGCTTAGTCGGCGATGTGCTGAAGAGAATTGAAAGACGGGGCTTCGTCATTGAACGTTTGGAGTTGCGTCAGGCGTCAAGTGATCTTTTGAAGGAACATTACCGAGACTTGGTCCAGAAGCCATTTTTTCCAGAATTAGAGGCTTATATGACACAAGGACCGCTGATTGCGGGTGTCATATCCGGCAATCGGGTTATCTCATCTTGGCGGACCATGATGGGGGCAACCAATCCTAAGGATGCTCAACCAGGTACCATTCGTGGTGATTTTGCCCAGGCACCTGGTGAGACGGGAGGCATCTACAATGTTGTGCACGGGTCCGACTCCAAAGAGTCAGCAGAGCGAGAGATTGCTATCTGGTTTGGGGAAAGGAACGGTGACTAGGGCTAAGTCAGTTGAGACAGAGGGAACCATTATGCTATAAGCATGGCCTCTTTCTCAGGTTTAAAAACCTGCATTTACAAGCATTAGAAATGCGGTGTGGATGCAGGTCTTTCTTTTTTATGATAGGTTTTTTAAAGGGGATCTCTAGCAATTTTTGAAAAAATCAGAAAATTCCACCCAAACTATTGACAGAAAATTTTGAAGATGATAGAATAGGGATTATCAAAATGAGGGAGCCAAGGATGACAAAAATGGGAATCGTTCTTTTGTTACGACCCGAGGGCTAGTGCAATTGCATTAGTCCTGTTTGGCTTACCAAGCGGGAGGGAGGTATCTCGCGATAGAGATACCTCTTTTTGCTTAAGGAAAGAAGTTGAAAGGTAAATTTAAGATGAGAACAGTTCAATTTTTAGACACCACTCTTCGAGATGGCGAGCAAACACCTGGGGTGAATTTTTCCATTCGTGAGAAAGTAACCATCGCTAAGCAACTGGAAAAGTGGGGCATTTCTGCCATTGAAGCAGGCTTCCCAGCAGCGAGTCCAGA
Organism: Streptococcus rupicaprae; assembly: GCF_040545225.1. NCBI lineage: Bacteria > Bacillati > Bacillota > Bacilli > Lactobacillales > Streptococcaceae > Streptococcus > Streptococcus rupicaprae. The sequence continues at coordinate 15,874 of NZ_JBEPLO010000029.1, forward strand.
TTCTTTTGAGGCTGTCAAGGCAATTGCTGAGACGATGACCAGTGCGGCAGTCACAGGCCTTGCCCGGTCAGTCAAGTCTGACATTGACCGTGCTTATGAGGCCTTGAAGGATGCCAAGTATCCTCAGATTCATGTCTTTATCGCCACTAGTCCCATTCATAGGGAATTCAAGCTTAAAAAGTCTAAGCAAGAAATTTTGCAAGCCATCAAAGAGCACGTTTCCTATGCGCGCTCAAAGTTTGAGGTGGTCGAATTTTCGCCAGAAGATGCGACACGGACTGAGCTCGATTTTCTTTTGGAGGTAGTCCAGACGGCTGTTGATGCAGGTGCCAGCTACATCAATATTCCAGATACAGTTGGCTTTACGACTCCAGAAGCCTACGGGGCTATTTTCAAGATGTTAACGGAGAATGTTCAATCAGACCGAGAGATTATCTTTAGCCCTCACTGCCATGACGATTTGGGGATGGCTGTCGCCAATACCCTGGCTGCCATCAAAAATGGCGCAGGCAGGGTTGAAGGAACCATCAATGGGATTGGTGAGCGAGCTGGCAATGCTGCGCTTGAAGAGGTGGCTGTCGCCCTCAAGATTCGGGAGGACTATTTCCAGGTGGCCAGTCCCATTGTCCTTAAGGAGACCATGGCTCTGGCAGAGTTAGTTTCGCAAGCTTCAGGTCTTCCTTTGCCCAAAAATAAGGCAGTGGTCGGTGGCAATGCCTTCTCGCATGAGTCAGGCATCCACCAAGACGGAGTCCTTAAAAATCCCTTGACCTATGAAATCATCACACCAGAATTAGTTGGGGTGACGAAAAATTCTCTTCCGCTTGGTAAATTGTCTGGTCGCCATGCCTTTGTTGAAAAATTAAAGGCCCTCAGCCTCGAAGTTGAGGAAGCGGAAGTTTCTGAGTTGTTTGCGAAATTCAAGGCCTTGGCAGACAAGAAGCAGGAAATAACCGATGCCGATATCAGGGCCCTTGTCCTAGACCGTGACGTACAAGATTTGGAAGGCTTCCAGTTCGAGGACCTCAAGGTCAAGACCTTGGAGGATAAGACTGTGGAAGCTCAGCTCTTTATGGTCAACCAAAAACAGGAAGAGGAGACTGTGACTGCTAGAGGCAAGGGCTCGGTTGAAGCTATTTTTAATGCTGTTGACCAGTTCTTCCAGCAGGCGGTTCGCTTAGAGCGTTACCTGATTGAAGCTGTCACAGAAGGGATCGATGCCCAGGCTTCTGTGCATGTCACGGTGGAGAATTTAGAGACAGGTCGCCTCTTTAATGCTACTGGTGTTGATTTTGATGTCTTGAAAGCTTCGGCAGAAGCCTATATCAAGGCCAATACCTTGATTCAAAAAGAACAGGCTGGTTTGATAGTTCAGCCCTTATCGGAGAAAGCGTGATGACAAAGAAGATTGTAACCTTGGCAGGAGATGGTATCGGGCCGGAAATTATGGCAGCAGGCTTAGAGGTTCTAAGCGTCCTTGCTCCTCGCTTGTCCTTTAACTATATGGTAGAAGCCAGGCCTTTTGGGGGAGCAGGGATTGATGCTTGTGGGCATCCGCTTCCTCCAGAGACCCTGCTTGCTGCTCGCCAAGCGGATGCCATTTTGCTGGCAGCTATTGGAAGTCCTCAGTACGATCAGGCACCGATCAGGCCTGAGCAGGGGCTTTTGGCCTTGCGACAAGACTTGGGCCTCTTTGCCAATATGAGGCCGGTCAAGCTTTTTTCGGCCCTTAAGCACTTATCTCCTTTGAAACCTGAGCGGATTGAGGGAGTTGACTTTGTCGTGGTTAGGGAATTGACCGGCGGTGTTTATTTTGGTCAGCACCGCTTAGAGGCAGACTGGGCTGATGATGTCAACTATTATTCAAAAGAAGAGATTGAGCGCATTTTGCGGGTCGCCTTTGAGTTGGCTCAGAAGCGTTCTGGCAAGCTCACTAGCATTGACAAGCAAAATGTTCTGGCAACTTCTAAGCTCTGGCGCCAGGTGGCAGAAGAGGTGGCCAAGGATTTCCCAGATGTGCAGCTGGAACATCAGCTGGTGGATTCGGCTGCTATGCTATTGATTACAGATCCTGCTCGCTTTGATGTGATTGTGACAGAGAATCTATTTGGGGATATTTTGTCGGATGAGGCTTCGGTCTTAGCAGGAAGTTTAGGCCTCATGCCGTCTGCCAGTCATTCGCTTCAAGGTCCTAGTTTATATGAGCCTATTCATGGCTCCGCCCCAGATATTGCTGGAAAGGGAGTCGCTAATCCTGCGTCTATGATTTTATCAGTTGCCATGATGTTGCGGGATTCCTTTGGCGAGGAAGCAGTGGCTAGCCAGGTTGAACAGGCAGTTGAAACTGTCCTTGAAGCTGGGATCCTGACCCCTGACTTGGGTGGCCAAGCCACAACCCAGGAAATGACTCAGGCGATTGTGGAGGCCCTATGAGCATTCAAGAGGTTTTAACCGTGATACTAGCGATTTGGAATGCCTTGGTCTATAGCACCTATGCCTGGGATAAGTATTGCGCAGCCCATCAGCGTTGGCGTGTGCCAGAGCGGGTCTTGCTTGGCCAAGCGCTAGGCTTTGGCGGCCTTGGTGCCTTGTTGGCTGGACATTTTTTACGCCATAAGGTGCGCAAGTGGTATTTTCAATTAACGTGGTGGTTAGGGTTCGTTGTGCTTCTAGCTTGCCTTTATATGATCTGGTTTGGAGGTTATCTATGAGCGGACAAACAATTTTTGATAAAATTTGGGAGCGGCATGTGATTACAGGTGAGCTCGGCCAGCCCCAGCTGCTATATATCGATCAGCACTACATTCACGAAGTGACGACGCCTCAGGCCTTTGATGGCTTGAGAGAAGCGGGCCGGCGTGTCCGTAGACCTGATTTGACCTTCGGAACGATTGATCACAATGTTCCGACAAAAGATATTTTTAACATTCGGGACTTGATTTCCAAAAAGCAGATCGATACCTTGACACGAAATGTGGAAGAATTTGGGATCGAGACAGCGATTCATGGCAGCGAGAAACAAGGGATTGTTCATGTGGTTGGTCCAGAGACGGGGCGTACGCAGCCCGGGAAAATCATCGTCTGCGGGGATAGTCACACTGCAACCCATGGCGCCTTTGGCGCAATTGGTTTTGGAATTGGGACCTCTGAGGTTGAACACGTCTTTGCCACACAGACCCTCTGGCAGGTCAAGCCCAAACAGATGAAGGTCGAATTTATCGGCAGTCCGCAAGCAGGGGTTTATTCCAAGGACTTTGTCATGGCCCTTATCGCCCAGTATGGAGTGGGAGCAGGCGTTGGCTATGCGGTTGAATACACTGGCGAAGCGATTGAGCGACTCAGCATGGAGGAGCGCATGTCCATCTGCAACATGACCATCGAGTTTGGTGCCAAGTACGGGATCATTGCCCCCGATGAGACCACCTTTGCCTATATGAGGGGGAGAGAGTGCGTGCCAGAAGCTTTTGAGGAGGCTGTCGCGGACTGGAAGACTCTCGTTTCTGACCCTGATGTGAGCTATGACAAGGTCATCACCATTGATGTGTCTGATCTTGCCCCTATGGTATCCTGGGGGACCAATCCAGAAATGGCTGTCGCTTTTAATGAGCCTTTCCCAGACATTCGGGACCTAAACGATGAACGGGCCTACAATTATATGGACATCAAGCCTGGCCAGACAGCCCAAGACATCAAGATTGGCTACGTCTTTATCGGATCCTGTACCAATGCGCGTCTCAGTGATCTACAGCTGGCGGCTAAATTTGTCCAAGGCAAGAAAATCGCAGACCATGTGACAGCTATCGTGGTGCCAGGCAGTCGGCCGGTTAAGCGGGCTGCGGAAGCAGAAGGCCTGGATAAGATCTTCCTAGCAGCTGGCTTTGAATGGCGGGATCCAGGTTGCTCCATGTGCTTAGGCATGAATGAAGACAAGGTCCCAGAAGGAATTCACTGCGCTTCAACCAGTAATCGTAACTTTGAAGGCCGCCAAGGATTTGGTTCCAGAACCCATCTTTGCAGCCCTGCCATGGCAGCCGCCGCAGCTATTGCAGGACGTTTTGTGGATGTCCGCTTGATGACAGATATAGTAGGAGGTTAGGATGGAACCCTTTACGGTTTATAGTGGAAAAACAGTCCCAATCATGTACGATAACATTGACACGGATCAACTTTTGCCCAAACAATTCCTAAAATTGATTGATAAAAAAGGCTTTGGGAAGTACCTGTTCTTCGATTGGCGGTACACGGATAAGAACTATACAGACGATCCAGAGTTTATCCTCAATCAGCCAGCCTACCAGGAGGCGACCATCCTGATTTCAGGCGATAATTTTGGAGCAGGTTCGTCACGAGAACATGCCGCCTGGGCCTTGGCTGACTATGGCTTTAAGGTGGTGATTGCAGGGTCTTTTGGGGATATCCACTACAATAATGAACTCAATAATGGCATGTTACCGATTGTTCAACCAAAGGAAGTGAGGGAGCAGTTGGCCCAGTTAGCGCCTGACCAGGAGATTACTATTAATCTGCCTGAGCAGAAACTCCTGACCCCTTTTGGAGATTTTGAGTTTGAGATTGATGGGCAATGGAAGCACAAACTAATCAATGGCTTGGATGATATTGGCATCACCCTTCAGTACGAAGAACTCATTACCGCCTACGAGCAAAACCGACCGAGTTACTGGCTCTAAGTAGAAAATTCTTCCTAAGAGTGCTAGAATAGGATAAGAAGGAGATACCTCATGAAGAAAATTTATTCAACCAAAATGATCAATACAGGTGGACGTGCGGGTGAAGTCCATGCACCAGACAACTCGATCCAATTCCAGATTGTTCAGCCAGGGCAAAGAGTAGATGGTGCAACCAACCCTGAGCAATTGTTTGCGGCAGGTTTTAGCAGTTGCTTAACAGTGCATTGAATTATGTTCTCTCTAGCAAGCAGTTGACCAATAGTAGCACAGTTTCAGCGACCGTTTCTATGTACAATTTGAGCACAGGCCCTGTCCCTGATGTGACGCTCGGTGTTGATATCGAAGGCCATATCGAAGGTTTGTCTTTGGACGAAGCGCAAGACTTGCTGGAAGAAGCTCACAAAGTTTGTCCCTACTCACGTGCAGTAGCAGGGAATATTGAGGTCACGGTCAAAGCAGTTTAATGGTTTTTGCACACAGGACCACAACGTCAAAAAGGAGACCTTGAAAACCGAGAGGGGTTGGGTCTCTTTTTGTCATTTGGTATAGGCAACTTTCCCAAACCGTAGCAAAGCTGAGAAAAGAATCTCAAAAAGTGATATAGTAAACATAGTAAAAGGTAGAGGCTGTTTCAAATCAGTATTCTAGTATGAATGGCTATAACAAAGTGTTCAAAAGAAAGCGAGGAAGCAAGATGAAACTGTCTGTCTTAAACCTAGCCCCTTTACGGGAAGGGCAAGAGTTCAAAGAGGCCATGGATGATTTGGTGGTCTTGGCCAAAAAGGTAGAAGGGATGGGCTACGAGCGGTATTGGATAGCAGAGCACCACAACTCCAAAACCATTGCCAGCAGTGCCACGCAACTCCTCATTCAGCAGACGTTAGCCAATACGGAGAGCATTCGAGTGGGATCTGGCGGGGTTATGCTCCCTAACCACACGCCTTACATCGTGGCGGAGCAGTATGGGACGCTAGAGACCCTCTACCCTGATCGGGTTGATTTGGGCCTTGGTCGTGCACCGGGAACGGACCAACAAACGGCGCGTGCCATCAGACGGACGGATAACCTTAATCCCCATTTTGAGGAAGATATTCAAGAGTTGCAAGGCTATTTTGCAGATACCTTGCCTGTCCATGCCTACCCAGCTGCAGGGCTGGATGTGCCACTCTATATCTTAGGCTCTAGCACGGACAGTGCCCACCTGGCTGCCAAACTCGGCTTGCCTTATGTTTTTGCGGCCCATTTTGCCCCACGGATGCTGATTGAAGCGATAGCCATTTACCGTAGGGAATTCAAACCCTCAGCTACCTTGGCTGAGCCTTATGTCATCCTCTGTGCCAATGTCATTATGGCCGATACGGACGAGGAAGCGCAACGGTTAGCGACTACACAGACCATGAGTTTTGCAGGTATTGTGACCAATAGAGGGCAAAAGTTACAGCCACCGAAACATTCAGACGATGAAGTATGGGAAGATATTTTGCCATCCTCAGAAGTACCCCATTTTGGGCCGGTGTCGTTTAATATTCAGATATCATTGAATTGTGTTAAACAAGCTGTCAGCCAAATGACCGCCTGCACCTTTGTCGGCGGTAAGGCTTCAGTGGCTACCCAGATCAGGTCCATGCAAAAACAAGTGCCCTTTGACGAACTCATGGCCCACAGCAGTATCTTTGATCAGGACGCCCAAGCCTATTCTTACCAACTCTTGGCGGAAGTGGTGGCAGAAGAATTTGCAGACTAACTAAAGCCAGAAATCAACGAAACCCTCTCGCCCGCTTTTGTGGGCGTTCTTTTTGCTGTCTTGCTACGGAAAAACTCCTAAAACAAGTGTCCAAATATGATATAATAAAAGGTAACGAAAAAGAAAAAAACACAGGATAATCAGCCTCTCTGCTGTAAAAAAACAGTGGAAAAGCTAGATTTTCGAAAGATATGAAATAAGGAAGCAGGGCATATGCAGTATACCGGTGAATTAGCCTCGAGCAACAGCTCATTGACCAACTGACAACAGGGACCAGCCAGTGGACCTACCGCAAGGATTTAAAGACCGAAGAGGCCCTTTGGGACAATTTCTTTGCCAAGCTAGAGCAGAATAATGTCGCCATCCTAAATGGCACGCCCTTAACAGAGCAAGAAAAGGCGCAGGTCAAAAACCAGCTCAACTTTGTCAATTATTACGAAGCAGCCAAATGGCTAGCTGGGGAAAATGGCATTGCCAAAGTTCAAGTCCAGCGAGAGGATGCGACACTAGGCACCATTCGTCTGTCTGTTATCTGGCGGGACAATGTCGCTGGTGGCAAGTCCAGCTATGAAGTGGTTCATCAGGTCAAGCGCCCCAAGGCGAATCCGACAGACCAGGACAGACGCTTAGATGTGACGCTCTTGATCAACGGCCTGCCCATGATTCAGATTGAGCTCAAAAGTGCCAATAGTCCTTTCAAGGATGCCTTTCGCCAGATTCAAAAATATGACAGGGAAGGGAAATTCCGCGGGATTTACTCGAGCCTGCAAATGTTTGTGGTCTCTAACCTGACAGATACCCGCTATATCGCTGCCGCCAAGGAAAACAAGCTCAATGAGACCTTCCTCACCAAGTGGGTTAATACCAGCAATCAGCCGGTGCCAGGCCTCTATGCCTTTGCCAAAGAGGTCCTCTCTATCCCTCGCGCTCATCAGATGGTTATGCAGTACTCGGTCATTGATGATGACAAGAAGGCCTTGATATTATTATGACCTTATCAGGTCCATGCCATCGAAGCTGTCCAAGAAGCCAGCAAGGCCCAGCAGTCCGGCTATGTCTGGCACACGACAGGTTCTGGGAAGACCCTGACTTCCTATAAGGTGGCACGCAATCTCCTGCAAATCCCGTCCATTACCAAGACCATCTTTGTCGTGGACCGCAGTGACTTGGACCAGCAGACGGCCTCTAGCTTTACCTCCTATGCGGCCAATGATGTCATTGACATCGATGAGACGGATAACACCCATCACTTGGTCAAGCGCCTAGTGGCTGATGACAAGCGCGTGGTGGTGACGACCATCCAAAAGCTGGCCACCATGATCCGGAAGATGGAGGAGGGTAAGTACGCCAAAGAGGTAGCGAAGCTCAAGCAACTCAAGGTTGCCTTTGTCGTTGACGAATGCCACCGGGCCGTCACGCCACAATCCCAACAAAAGCTCTCTAGCTTCTTTATCCACTCCCTCTGGTATGGCTTTACAGGGACACCAATCTTTGCGGAAAACAAACGCCAACAATTAGGCAATCTGGCCCAAACGACCGAAGAACAATACGGTAAACGCCTGCACGAGTACACGGTTAAGGAAGCCATCCATGACAAGGCAGTCCTCGGTTTTAAAGTTGACTATAAAAATACCCTTATCCTGTCAAAAGAGGTCCCTGAAGAGGACATTCCAGATAGCGCCTATGAAAACGAGGAGCACATGCTGGAAGCCCTAGATGTCATCCTCAACCAGTCGCGTGGCAAACTTGGTTTTCAAAATAGAGTTGGAAAAACCTACAACGCTATCTTGACCGTCAAGTCTATCGCCATCGCTCAGAAATACTATGACCTCTTAAAGCGGATTAAACGAGGTGAGACCCGCATCAAGATTTCCGAGCGAACCAAGCAAACCTTACCTGACTTTCCAAAGTTCACCATAACCTACTCTGTGACGGAAAACGAGGAAGACTCTACGCTTAATCAGGACAAGATGAAAGAGGCTTTGATCAACTACAACCAGGAATTTGACACGAACTACACGATAGCTGACCTGCGTGGCTTTAACACCGATGTCAACAACCGCCTGGCCCGTAAAAAAGACAAGTACCTTTTCCGGGAGGAACAGCTAGATCTGGTCATCGTGGTCAACTGCCTGCTGACAGGATTTGATGCCCCTTGCCTCTCGACCTTATTTATCGACCGCAAGCCTATGCGACCCCATGACCTGATCCAGGCCTTTAGCCGGACCAACCGTATCTTTGATCAAGCTAAAAAGTTCGGACAGATTGTGACCTTCCAAGCCCCTAATGCCTTCAAGGAAGCTGTGGACAAAGCCCTGCGCCTATACTCTAATGGTGGGGAAAACAGTGTCCTTGCTCCAGAATGGGCAGAAGAAAAGGCCAATTTCGATGAGAAACTGGCCAACCTCCAAAGCCAAGTCGCCATGGATGGTGACATGGGACTGGACATTGACAGTGCCAGTGACGAATGGCTGAAAAAGTTTGCCAAGTCCTACCAAGAATTTGACCGCTATTTTGCCTCTATCAAGGTCTACTCTGAGTACAACCAGGAGCAAGTCTTTGCGGAAACAGGCCTGACAGAAGAGCTGCTTGAGACCTATATGGGCACCTACCAAAATGTCCTCGAAGAAATCAAACGCCGACGTGATGGTGGAGATAACACAGACGAGGACCCGCTGGACATCTACTATGAGCTCGAGTCTGTCCACATGGATGAAATCAACTACGAGTATATCATCTCCCTTATCCAAGCCTTTATCCCGCAGGACGATGATGCCCAAAAAGAATTGACCGCCAAAGACATCGCAGCCGTGGACGCCTACATCGCTGACCTGGCTAAGACCAACCCAGGCCTAGCCCAAGTCATCGCCGACCTCTGGCTCCAAATCCAGATGGACCCCGAAAGCTACCGCGGCCAATCCATGGCCAATATCCTCGACCAGATGATCGAAGCCGTCATCCAAAAAGAAGTCAAACAACTGGCCAAGAAATGGTATATCGGCTATGACGAACTCATGTATATGGTCAAAAACTACCGCAAAGGCGAAGGCAAGCAACTCGGCGAAAGCGAACTCAGCCAAAGCCAACGCTACCAAGACTACAAAACGGAAGTCGCCGAAGCCCTCAACCCCCTCAAATACAAAATCGAACTCAAAAAAGCCTACACCCAACTCATCGAGGATGTGATCGAACCCTTGAGAGTGAGGAGGTAAAACCAAGATACAAAGGCCGTTAAACGGCTCAAAGGAAAATAGGAAAGTTGATGCAGATGCAGGAAGCATCTAGGAGACTTTATCTTTTTCCGCAGAGTCGTAGGCCGTGTTCAGTTACCAAGATACAGAGCCGTTAAGCGATGCCCAGCAAAATAGGAACCATGACGAAGACGACTTGCGTCTAGGAAATGGTTATCTTTTTGCACAGCAACGTAGGCGAGTTCAGTTCGGATAACTTGATTTCAGGGTTTCAGTCAGTATGTAATTACTTTAACGAAAAAAATAAAGGGAGTTGATGTTTTATGTCTAGAATTGAAAAACTCAACAATATTGATGAATTTGAAATCACTGGTTTTTTCAAAATAAGTAATGAACAAGAGATTTTTGGGAAGCTATCGCATTCAATAGATGGTATGTTTCTTGAATTACCTATTAGTAAAGATGAAATTGCTGAAAAGATAGAGTGTTTAATTGGTCTAAACAAATACGAAGTTATTTCCTTGTTTGGACTTACTAGACAGGCTTATTATGTCAAAGATGTTGATATAACTAAATTTCGAGTGAATTATATGATATGTGATTCAATTGCACATACTGATTTAGAGAGTCTGAGTTTCTCAAAAGTCTATTTTTCCTACAAGTATTTGGGTTCATTTATAAGTAAACAGCCAGATGAAGCTAAATCGTTTTACATAGGAGCTCTAAATGCTGAATTAAAAGAGTGGATTTCTGAGAGTAGTAGGTCTGGTCAATCTTCTAGGGATGGCTTTGAGAGTAGTAAACAAATTAAGCCAAATTATAGTATCAATTATAATATTGCAAAACCATTTTTAGACATAAAAGATGATATTATTAAATTTCAAAAATTTCTTTCCATTTTAACTGGAGTATACATGCCTGTTAGTTTTTTTAGATTTAATTCCGAAACGAAAGATTTAGCGGGAAATACTATGCCATTCTGTGGAAGATTTTATTTTTCTCAAGCTAGTGGAGAACGTAAAGTCCCTAACTTATTTTCATCGTATAACTATAAAGCGCTTGAAAATCATTTTGGAGAACTTTTAAGTGAGTATTTCGTTCAATATGAGAGTTATGAAGCTATTCTCATAAATTTGACAACAAATTTAAGGTATAATAATTTAGTTGAAACGCAGTTTTTTGATGCTATTTCATGTGTTGAAGAAATCGCTAGACTAACAATGGATAATACTAGGCAACTTTCTGAACAGGTGATTAAATATAGAGAACAAGTGATATCTACTATTGGAGAAAATGTGTCCGATAAATCAGAACAAGACCTGATTATTAGAGCTTTTCAATCAATGGATGAAATCTCATTAGTTAGTAAAATAAAACGATTGTGTAAGGACTTACCACAAGAATTAAGAGGTAAAGTAAAGTTAAATAATAAAAAGATTCTAATCAATAAAGATTTTATTGGAATGTTTTCATCAAAATGTGTTAATACAAGAAATTACCATGCTCATGGAAGTATTGATAGAAGTGATAAAACTTTTTCATCTAGTGAAATGTTTTATGTAAGTAAGATTTTAAATCTAATTACAGAGTATCACTTTATGAAAAAGATTGGTGTAGAAGATAATGTAATTGTCGATGCTATTTTACAAAAAAGAAATTATTATTCTGTTATTGAACCATATGGTTATGAACCTCCTATGAGAAAAATTAAATTTTAGAAGTTGTTCAGACAGATGATAGATTTTAAATTTGATGGAGTAATGTTTAATTTTACGATAAGAGATTAATTTGATTTAATTTCCTAAAACTGTTATGATATTAATAACAAAGCGACTAGAGCGCTTGAAAAGAGTGGTGCCTACGGGTGTCACTCTTTTTTATTAAGAAAAATATAGGCACTTGAATCAAACGACTATATATTGTGGTTTTTTTTATTTAAAAATTAATTTACCACAAGATATTGTTTTTTTAGAAACAATATAGTATCATAGAAAATATAGAAAAAGACGATAGCGGCAACTATCGTCTAATGGGGTATATGATTACAAGAAGAGCATGATAAGGCGCAATTCTGATTAATCAACTATAGTTTATCATTATTTCAAAAAAATGTAAACCTCGCTCTTTTGTGAATCTTTACTCTCTTTTTCTACAAAATTAATAGAAAAGAGGAAAATATTATTCATATATCTGAATTTTTAAATAGAAAAGAAATTCAAAAAGAGTTGGATTTCTTAGATGTTGACGTTGAAACGGATGTGAAGCTTTTTGTGGATCCGTTGCTTTTACCTGCTAACTTGGAGAAAATTATATTTGACTTTATACAGACTGTTTATGATAAATATAGCAGTGGCCAGAAAAATGAGGCTTTGGGCTTATTTGTTTATTCAAAAGAGTGCAACGCTACGCATATTGGCTATTCTTCTGGTAAATCAAGAGGTACAGGTGTCTCAAAGGAAATGCTTGACCAATTCTTTACTTATGTCATGAAAGCTACAGATCGGTTAAAAGAAAAGTTGTTAACACCGGTTTCTCTCCCCTTGTTCATCAAGAAATTCTCGAAGGATAGGATGTCGGATCTACTGATCAGTATTTTAAAAAAAGAATTAATACTTTTTTCGTTAGATCAGGCTAAGATACACAACTTGCCGATTAGTTCTCGAAAAGCCAAGTTTGAATTTTGGAATATCGAGAAACATCAATGGGATGTTTTCGAGAGTTACTATGTTTTAGATTATGTGGGAAAAGAACTCATCTTACTTCCCAAAACTATTGTTAACCGTAGGTTTGAGGTAACTCCTGCAAAATATATTTCCGTGATTTTTTCACATCTCCAAACTAAGGAAGCTTATCAAGATCCTGACGGTTCTCCATTTACAAAAAAGAAATTACGGCAGCTTGAGATATCTGATTCTTATAAGTTTAATAAGGAAAAAGAGTATATCCTGGATACAACAGGAGCTCTGCCGGAACTTTTTGAGGAGTTTTATGAGCAATCTCTCCGGTTCCGAAGCTTTAAATCATTAACGGATGAACAATTGATAGAGCAACTTACAAAAGACTCCTAATCTAAAACTATGAATAGCGCCTAAGCCATCTTTTTGAAGATGGTTTTTATTTATCTACAAATTATCAGAAATAAGGCTCATTGTCAACTGTAGTGGGTTGACCAATTTAACACCGAGAGAGGACAAGTTTTGTCTTCTCTCGTTTGATGTTTATGGCAATGAAAATGCGAGTTTTAAAGTTTTCAAAGTTCCGAAAGCCAAAAGCGTTACGCTTAATGACCTTGATAAGGTTGTTTGTTGCCTCAAGCTTAGCGTTTGAGTGAGGGAGTTCCAAAGCGTTGACAATCTTATCCTTGTCTTTCAGAAAGGTCTTGAAAACCGTCTGAAAGACAGGATTGACGCTGGGAAGTGCTTCCTCAATCAATCCAAAAAAGTGGTCAGCTTGCTTCTCCTGGAAATGGAAGAGCAGGAGTTGATAGAGCTCGTAGTGCTCTTTCAATTCTTGAGAATAGCTGAGCAACTTAGCGACAATCT
>NZ_JBEPLO010000030.1:0-25290 GCF_040545225.1 Streptococcus rupicaprae
TAATTATAAACCATGACATGAGAAAACGAGCATCTCCAACTGCGGAAATGCTCGTTTTTGTCTATTCTGAAACTAGTTTTTGCCCAGCCTCTTTTAGCATTATTAACCTAATAAGCTCCTCGGATATGGTCATGAACCTGTGTCCAGTAAAAATCCGACAGCCGTTCTAGTTCTGATACAGTGAAGGGCTTAGCCATTGCTGCTCTAAGATTGCTATCAATTTTAGCGGTGTGTTTAACACCAGGAATGACTGCTGTTACTCCAGCTTGCTAGAGAACCCACGTTCCACTCAGCTCCTCTTAATGGTTCAAGATCCTAGACTGAGCTCGATAAGCTGCAAAACTGCCAAAGTGATTTACTTGTCATGCTACTCCTTTATCCTTGGTCAAACGCTTTCACCGCTGTTTCAAGGTCCTGTCCGCGATAGTGCTGAGCACTGATCCACTGGCCTGTTCTGCCTTGTTCAGCAAAAGCACCGACGATCATGCCAGGAATCACAGTATCTACCGCATGGCTAGCATTTGGGCCACCCAAATCCGTCCGAATCCATCCTGGATCAGCCAGATTTAAAGTCACATTAGTGGCTGCGAATTTTCCAGCGTAATCTTTGGTAATCTTGTCCAGCGCTCCCTTAGATGCTGCATAGGCTCCCTGTTCCGGCTGGTTCTTGATGCCGCTAGTCGTATTGACGATGCGGCCAAAATCTGCCTCCAGCATGGCTGGTAAAAAGGCTTCAATCAAAATCATCGGCGCAATCACATTAACTTGATAGGTCCAAATATAGTCTTCCGTCGAGACGTCCCAAGGGTTGCTTTGTGATTTTGGCTGAACGCCCGCGTTGTTAAAGAGCAAGTCAATGGTCACTTTTTCTTGGACTTCTTTTGCCATTTGGCGAACAGCCGCCTCATCTGACAATTCCGCTTCGACCGCAAAAGCTTTGACATTGAGCGCTTCAAGCTCTGCAACAAGATCCTCTGTATGGGCAATCTGGCGACTATGAACAACTAGGTTAGCTCCTTCTTTAGCCAGGGCAAGGGCGATTTCTCGCCCGATACCGCGACTGGCCCCTGTAACCAGGGCCCATTTCTCCTGGATAGATTGCATGACACAACCTCCTAAAAATTGGTTTGATCAGGATCAGTCTGCTTGCTGACACCTTCCACCTTATCCAGCTGGGCAATATCCTCATATGATAGATTAAAACCAAAGACATCTAAGTTAGATTCGATATTCGCTGGCGTAACAGACTTGGGAAGCGGCAAGAATCCTTTGTCAAGCGACCAGCGCAGGGCAACTTGAGCAACGGATTTGCCGTACTTGTCTGCCAAGGCTTGGACAGTTTCATTTTGGAAGATACTGCCAGTTCCAAGAGGGCTGTAAGCCTCTAAGAGAATGTCATGTCGCTCACAGAACTCGACCAACTCATCCTGAGGGCAACCCGGAGCAAGCAAGACTTGGTTGACATGCGGTTTGATCTCCGCCGTCTCAAAGAGGGCCTCCAAGTGGTGGATCATGAAGTTCGATACCCCGATCGCACGGACCTTGCCTTCTTTGTAAGCTTCTTCCATGGCCTTCCAAGCGCCTGCATTGCCTTCTTTCCAAGTGTCACGGATGGCTTTAGGATTTGGCCAGTGAATCAAGAGCAGATCCACATAGTCAACACCTAATGTCTTCAGGGATTCGTCGATAGACGCTTTTGCCAAATCATAATCATGTTTGTCATTCCAGACCTTGGTCGTTAAGAAGATGTCTTTCCTCGCCAGACCACTGTCAGCAATAGCACGGCCAACTCCAGCTTCGTTACGGTAAATCTGAGCAGTGTCCACATGCGTATAGCCAACCTTCAAGGCGTGACTCACACTGTTATAAACTTCCTCACCGTCAGGAATTTGCCAAGTCCCAAAGCCAATTTTAGGGATTGTAACGCCATTTGATAAAATATAATGTTCCATAAAATCCTCTTTCTCTACTTAAAATTGTGTCATTTCTTCAAATGAAGCGGCGATAATCGCTTCGACATCAGCCTGATTCAAGGGAACATAGGCCGATGTAGCTAAGCTACTATGCTCGATGGCATGTTGGCTCATTTCAGCCACTAATTCCTTGGTCTCAATGCCAACTTCTGGGAGAGTCATAGGAATTTCCATCTCCTGCTTGAAGAAGTCATAGGTCTTCTTGACAGCTTCGCGGGCAAGGGCTTCGTCGTCTTGGCCTGTCAAGCCCCAGACATTACGGCCATAAGCGGCAAATTTCGCATGGGTAGTAGCATCCGTATCAATGCAGTGCCTCATCCAACGCGGGGTCAAAATGGCCAGTCCAATGCCATGAGTAATATCATAGTAAGCAGACAATTCGTGCTCAATAGCATGGCAGGTCCAACCACCATTGCGGCCTCGTCCAACAAGACCATTGAGGGACAGGGTGGAAGTCCAGAGAAGATTGGCCCTGGCAGTGTAATCTTCAGGCTCTTTGATGGCCACAGGCCCATGTTTTATCGCTGTCTTCATGAGGCCTTCGGCAAGGCTATCCTGAACATCGACACCTTCTGTGCGGTTGAAATATTGCTCAAACAAATGGCTGAGCATATCAGCTGTTCCAGCAGCATTTTGCCACTTGGAAACCGTATAAGTCAGGGTTGGATCCAAGAAGGACACACGTGGAATCAACTCTGGTCCACCTGTTCCCAATTTTTCCTTGGTCTCCAAATTAGAGATAACTGCTCCACTGTTCATCTCGGTCCCAGTCGCTGCCAAGGTCAAAATGTCCACAATCGGTACTGCTCGACCAATCTTGCTGCTATCTAAAACAAGGTCCCAAGCATCGCCATCATAGTAAGCTGCCGCTGCAATCACCTTACTGGCATCAACGACAGAACCGCCACCAACTGCTAAAATCACGTCCAACTGGTACTCCTTGATTAAGCGAGCCCCCTCACGGACAGAGTCAATCCGAGGATTGGGTTCAATGCCAGATAGCTCAACCACTTCAAAGCCACCCTCTGCCAGCAAGTCCAGCACCTTACCATAAAGGCCCGATTGCTTGATCGAACCGCCACCGTAGGTCAGCAAAACCTTTTTCCCAAAAGGCGCTAGGGCCTCTGGCAATTCTCCTAGACGGTCTTTTCCAAAACGAATATCCGTTGGGATATGCAAACGAAAGTTTTCCATGATTTTCTCCTTTTTATTGATTGAACATCACCGTCTCAAAGTCAAAGACCTCAGGCAAATGATGCGATATAGAATATTCAAATACCCGACAATTATCCAGACAACCAACCTGTTCAATTTCCATGAGGAAATCCGTCGGAGAAAGCCCCATTTCCCGGCATTCTAAGACAGTTGGGCGTTTTCCTGCGATTTTCACAAAAGCACTATGAACCCTACGATTCAACTCTGTGGTCACATAGCTGTAAATCGATCGTTCCACATGCTCCCGTTTGAGATGCGGTACCTCGGCCACAGGCATATAGGTATATTCGATAATAATCGGACGATTCTCTAGGAGCCTCAAGCGAACAATGTGATAAACAAAATCATCGGTTGAAATCGATAATTTGTCCGCAACTGCTTCACTAGGACGGATAATATCAAAGGTCAGGACCTTAGACGTCAACTGCTCCTGATAATTCTGATAAGCACCTTGCAAGGAATACAAACGCGACTGCTTACCGCTCTTCCAATCCCTCACAAAGCTCCCATCACCCCTACGACGAATGACAACCCCCTCTGCCACCAAGAGATCCAAGGCCCGCTTCATGGTCATCAAGCTGACCTTATAAATCTCTGCTAAAGTTTTGCCGTCTGGTAAGCGGCTATTAATAGGATAGGAGCCATCCTCTATCTGTTGACGGAGCTCTCTTGAAATCAGAATATACTTCGGCTCTACTTTTCCGATACCATCACCTCCCTTTCTTACTAAAAGTATACTCTTTTTAGGCATAAAAATCTAGACTTTTATATAAGTGCTAGAGACAAGATTACTATTCTGGCAGTCAAACAATGATCGAAAATACCACAAAGCCCTTACTAGACTAATCCTAGCGAGGGCTTCGTGGTTGATTGGTTCATCTCTATGAATGGCAGGAAAATGACTCTACTCTATTAGCAAGGACTTTAATAAAAGCAAGACAAGATAAATTCATACTAAAAAAAATCATACTCTTTGAAAATCAATAGTCAGAGATAGTAACTTCCTTGATCTAGACGGTCATTTAATTGGAGTGTTTATCTGGTACAATCACGATCGCGCTGACAAAAGCCGATATGAGAAAGAGAATTTCACCATTTAAAAACTGGACCCTAGGCCAAGTCTCTAGCATGAGCTCAGGTTTGATCAGCTGGATCACAATCAGCAGTGCTATCAAGACTTGGACCAACGCTAAGAATTGACAGGCATAATCAGCCAGTGGGATTCGTCCTTCTGTCAGATAGGGAAGGATTAGAAAATTAAAGAGAAGAATCAGAGAAAAATTCCCTAAACCAGCCTCATTTAGCCCAATAAGGAGGGAAAGTGTGACACTATCCGACCTAAACCATAGCCAAAAGAGGAAAAGGGTAACCCCCGCCACTAGAATGTATGGAAAATTTTTCTTATAAAACGTTAGGGTTAGAAAAATAGGACGACGGCGAAATATCGCCAATGCCATAAGGTTAAAAAGATAAAAAGGGATGACGAGTAAGCCCATTATAAAAGCTATCTCGATTCCTTCTCCAACCAAAAACCAGGCAGCCCAACTTGCCAAATTATAAAGGGCTAAGAGAAGTATCAGAGTCACCCTCACCTCTTTTGCTACCAAACGATAGCTGATCTGAGGAAGCAGATCCTTCCACAAAGTATATAGGCCTCCAATCACTGTCGCCACTACCAGTCCCCATTGCCAACTGCTCTGACCTCCCCCAAATAGGATCAGTAAGACGATCGGAAAGATGAGGTTTAAGCTTTTTGCAAAAGGAGAGAGCAAGGCATTCTGTTGCTTGGCTTGGTAATAGGACAAGGTGTAGCTAAGACAAAAGAGACCGACAATCCCCATCAGTAAAGCAAGCGGTGTATTGATCATCAAGGTCTGGTAGAGACTATAGGCTCCCAATAAAATAGCAAGTACACCAGCAAGGCCCACCCCTAACTCTAATGCCCCTTGGCCAAAAGAATCGTGAGCAACTACCTTGTAACGATCAGACAGATTTTTACGCCATTCTATAAAGGCTTCTCCCTCAAATCTTCTTTGTAAAAATCTAAGCAATTCAGGATTTTCTATCTGATTGAGTCTCAGAGAAATCTCTGAAGCTAACTCTTCTAATGTCGTCCCTGTCAATCTTCTATTGGATGGGGTCAATAAATATTCCCAAGGGCCAATATGGTTTAACATCTCCGACTTTTCCAGGGTCCGTTTGAGCGTCCGGCAGTAATTGTAGAAAGCTTCAAAATCCTCCACATCTCTCGGAATAGACTCTTCCATTGCTTTTCGTAAGTATCTCACCCAAGCTTCTAAACGCTCAACATACCGTGAGGTCTGCCACTCTGGCATAAATTGCTCTATCAGCCAAAGCAAGCGGTGTGAATAACCCAAGGAAGGTAGCCAGGTGACATCTTTTTTCTCTAAGTAGCTTTTGAGCAGCGCTTCTTCTCCCTCAATCGCTTGAAAAAACAAATCCCATTCTCTATCATCCAAACTCCGTTGCTCCAAGAAACGCTCAAATCTAACAAGGATATCCTCCTGATTGAAACTGTGGAGTATAGAGTCGAACCGTTCAGCCATCACAGAAGGAAGAGCAGCCTCCTCAGAGAGCACTTCCTCAGTTCCTCGTTGATCTTGAGGCAACGCTAGAACAGAGTCGAACCGTTCAGCCATCACAGATGGAGAATCAGCCTCCTCAGAAAACACTTCCTCAGCTTTTTGTTGGTCTTGAGATAAGTCTGTCAGAGAAGGTGCTGAAAAAGTACCTTGTGTAGCCTGTACAACTTCTCCTTGCCGAAGATAGGTTAGAGCAGTTTCATAGGCTTCTTTTATCCGTTGGTACTCCACCGGAAAATCCTCTGGGTGATAGCGCCTCACTAGACTGGCATACTGACGTCGCAATACACGAATGTCATCCGTCGGTGCCATCTCTAGGATTTCCCAAAATAATTGGTTCATGCCTCTTCCTCTATCTTATCTAAAATCATTGTAAATTCTCGGCAAAGGTAGGGCAAGCGACTGACTGAACAATCGGCTACTTTTTCTTCAAACCTCTGCGTTTCAACCTGAATACGATCTCGTTTAGCTCCTAAGTGAGCCGCATACAAACGATCTGCTCTGGTAATCAAAGACCTATATAACTCCGTCTCTCGAACATTGAGCTTTATTTTGGCAAGAACCGCTTTGCGTTCCATTATCTCCTCATCCGTTAAATAAATGGCTTCTTGTAAAATCGTTTTGGTGAAGATCTCTCCCGTCGATAGTACAGTGACATCAATGTCCAAGAGTCCGTTAATATCATAGGTAAAGCGGATCGCTATTTCTTCATGGGCCTCAAAGTTTCGAGGAACTGGAACCTCCATGCTTCCTAAAAGATGATTGTCAGAAGCCCTCATCCTTTCTCCCTGATAGATGGTGCATTCAACCATTTCTTGACCTAACTCTGCCACACAATAACGGTGCTCCCTAGAGCATGGCAGGGATTGATTTCGTTCAATTATAGGGGAGTAGACATCATTGACCAGGCCTGTCCCCAGAGTAAAAGGGCAAATATCAGATAGGGTCATATCCTTGATCTCGCCCTGACGTTCCTTAATCCCCGCTGCTAGACCACAACCGATAGCGATAACAGTGTCAGGATTATCGACCACTAGAATGTCTCGTTGGAGATAGTGTTCCAGAAACTCTTGAACCAATCGCATCTTCGCAGAGCCACCAACCAAGATGACTTCCTCAGGCGAAACACGGCTGTATTTAGCGTCGTAGAGTGCCTTGTCTATCGCTTGCTTTAAGCGTAGTAGCAAAGATTGACTCAGTTCCAAAAAGAGATCATAAGTAAAGGTCAATCGATGTTCTTTCTCGCCTTCAACCACCATCATCTCTGCTTGGTCCTGATGATCTAAGAGCCGCTTGGTTTTTTCAGCCTCCAACAGAATCTTCTGGTAAAGAGATTTTGAGGCCAAGGCACTAGTGAGCCCTAAACTCTGTATAAATTTTTGGGCAATAAGAGCCGTAAAATCCTCTCCACCCAGATGATTGTCTCCTGAAATCGCTACAATCTCAACAACAGTATCAAAGGCTTCAACAATAGAGACATCTAAAGTCCCTCCCCCAAAGTCAACAACCATGTATGAAGTATCGTCTTTATACTCATAGTGTCTTGCCAAGGCAACTGCGGAGGGTTCGTTGATAATGCGCTCAACATTGAGACCAGCCAAGTGACCCGCTAGTTTCGTCGCATAGCGTTGAGTATCATTAAAATAAGCAGGCACGCTGATAATAACTTCCTCAACAGGCTCACCGAGGTAACGCTCTGCATCGGCTACTAGACTACGAATGATAAACGACGATAGCTCTTCAGGCCGAAACGAGGCCTCTCCTAACGTCAAGACCTCTTTAGTCCCCATAAAACGCTTGAATTGCGCCTGGGTGTGAGTGGGTTGAGTCAGCAAGCGCTCCTTAGCCAAACGCCCTACAATCACTTCCCCCTCATCGTTCAAAGCCACAATGGACGGGGTCAAATAATCCCCAAAAATCGTCGGAATCAATTCAACTTTCCCATTTCGAAAAATCGTTGCCAAGGAATTGGTCGTCCCTAAATCGATGCCAAGAATCATACTTATCTCCTCAATCATCTTTCTTGTAGTTTCTATTTTACCGATTTAACCCCAAAATGTAAATGCAAAAAACGATACAGCTTACTTTCCTTGTCTAGCTAACTTTTATACTCATCTTCTTGGGAAGAATAACACAATATCATATTAGAAGTAAAAGCAGTTCCTCCCCGACATAAGTGGAATGAGAAATCATCTATTTCCAACTCGAATGATTTTTCTGCCTCACTATCCAACCCACCCTTTTGAAGCACTAAAAAAGAGGGGGAACCCTCTTTTCTTATGCTTTTAATAAGTGCCTAATCTGCTCTGACACTTCTTAAACAGCCTCAAGATAGTCGGCTTGGCAGCGGTGTAGTTGACCCGAACTCTCCCTTATCCAATAATATCCATTATCATCCCGTAATAGGCGGGCAAACAGGTCATCGCCCAACCAAAAATAGAAAGGTGTTACTGAACCATAACCGTAGTCGGACTCACTATGCAGGGCATGAAAACAGTTGACGCACAAGACACTAAAATTAGCACTTACTGAGGCGTTAAACGTCAATTGACATCTTTTGCAATGGTACATCTTATTTGACCTCCCTGTTCATAAACTGACTTGATTCTACAATCACATTAGCACATCTTATCTAACAATAAAGCTCAGTCCCTCTTCTCTTGCTTAGCATAGTGAATAGCACACTGTCCACACTGCTTTCGATTGTAGATTTTGGTAATAGAGGCCTCCCACTCATACCCACAATTTCTGCAACAAAAGCGTCCTTTGGTTGGTTTTTCGAGAACAATGCCTAAAAATGCAATGTTTTCTAAAACCAAGTCCATGTTGGCCTGAATGGCTTTTTCCTTGGGAGACAGCAACTGCCAGTCCTGCTCCAACTTTTTTTCCAATCGCTCTTCCTGTCGAACCAGCTTTAACACATCATAAGAACCCAGGCAAACTACCCACATACCAAAGACACCCAGCAGTATTGCTTCGTAATTACTGCCAGCTTTCCTACCATAGTCGACATAGTCTCCACCAGCTCTGATTGTATCGAACATTCCCATGATAAAAAAAGCAAGGAAAAACAGAAAAATAACGAAATGAGCACTAAAAATCTGGTATCTTTTAAAAAAACTCACTTCTGATTTACGATTGGGGTTGCTGACTTGTTTTTTCATCCATTCTCTCCTCTTCTCCGTATGCTAATAGGCACCAACACAGTTCTCTTTCTCATGACTGGATGCGCGACGAGGGTTTGGCCTTTTAGTACCTAGCCATCCACCTTCCGATAGGACACACCGCACTGCCCGCAGGCCTTTCGTTTATAAACTTGTCTAACTGAGGCGGTCCATTCGTGATGACAAGAAAAACAGATAAACCGACCGTCTGTGGGGCATTCGGGGACATATCCCGCAAACAGAATATTGTTTACGTGTTGGTCCATTTGAACCTGAACAGCCCTTTCTTTGGGCGATAGAGAAGCCCAGATTTCTTCCGCCTTTTTCTTTCTCAACTCTTCCTTATCAATAGGTTTCGGGTAACCGTCGTATCTGAGAGAAAACGAATGAGGAAGAAGGTTCAAAACACTAAGAACCCCCACCAAAGAAAGATAAGCATCAGGATGAGAACGTATTTAGGCACCGCCCCTCTCGAAGAAGTATACCAAATAATCGCTCCTCTAGCTGCAATCGTATCTTTTAATAGGACAAAGGATATAACAACTAGGAGAAAAAACAAAAGAGGGACCACTACACCTATCACAAGAAAGTTTTCTAAAAAACGTCTTCTTGGCTTCAGGGGTTTCTGTCTATGTTTCACTATCTCTATTCCTCTTTTAACCTTGTCAAAAAGAGGAGAATGCTCCTCTCCTTTTTTCTTAACATAAACGCATGACTCACTAGCTGATTTGACGACACTATAGCCGAGCTTGTTTGGCTCTCTCCATCAGGAATTGATGGAGAGAGGTGGGAAATGAATGAACAAACAAGCGAGTGATTATTTAACCACAATGTTAACGAGCTTGTTTGGTACTACTATCACCTTCACCACAGTCTGTCCTGCAATTTCAGCTTGGACTTTGTCGTCAGAGAGAGCGATTTTTTCCAATTCAGCTTGACTGAGGTCTTTGGCGACAGTCAGGCGTGCCTTGACCTTACCCTTGATTTGGACAACGATTTCGATTTCGTCTTCGACTAGGAGCTTCTCGTCATAGGTTGGCCAAGCGACGTAGGAAATGCCGTCGTTAGAACCTGTCACAATTGCCCAGAGTTCTTCACCCAAGTGCGGTGCGAATGGGGCGATCAACTGGATAAAGCCTTTGGCATAGTCAATGAAGAGCTGGTCTTCCTTGTTGGCAGCGTTGACGAAAATCATCAGTTGAGCGATAGCCGTGTTGAACTTGAGCTCTTCAATATGCTCAGTCACGACTTTTACGGTCTCATGGTACACCTTGTCCAGCGCTCCGCTATTGTCCGCAAACAATGACTTGGTCGTGATCAAACGGTAAACACGGTCCAGGAACTTGCGGCTGCCCTCCAGACCTTCCTCGCTCCAAGCGATAGAAGCATCCAACGGCCCCATGAACATCTCGTAAACCCTCAGGGTATCGGCACCGTACTGGTCGACCACATCGTCAGGGTTGACCACGTTCTTGAGGGACTTGGACATCTTGGCTGGTAATTGTACTAGCTCTTCACCCGTTTCCACATGGAAGAAGCTGCCATCACGTTTTTCTACCTTGTCGGTCGCCACAAGGGCACCACGGCCGTCCTTGTAGCTGGTTCCCAAAATCATGCCTTGGTTAAAGAGTTTTTGGAAAGGCTCCTTGGTCGGCACGACACCGATGTCGTAGAGGAACTTATGCCAGAAGCGGGCGTAGAGCAGGTGAAGCACGGCATGCTCAGCACCACCGATGTAGATGTCCACCGGCAACCAGGCTTTGAGGAGATCCTCGTCTGCCAACTTCTCGCTGTTTTTCGGATCGATGTAGCGGAGATAATACCAGCTAGACCCTGCCCATTGTGGCATGGTATTGGTCTCACGGCGGCCCTTGATACCATCCTCACGGGTCACAGTCAACCAGTCGGTCAGATTGGCCAGTGGGCTTTCCCCAGTGCCTGACGGCTTGATGTCAGCCGTTTTTGGCAATACCAGAGGTAACTCGGATTCTGGAATGGCTGTGCTGGTGCCGTCTTCCCAATGGATAATCGGGATTGGCTCACCCCAGTAACGTTGGCGGCTGAAGAGCCAGTCACGGAGGCGATAAGTGATTTTCTCCTGACCAACGCCGTTTTCTTCTAACCACGCCACCATTTTTTCGATGGCGTCAGCCTTGTTGAGGCCATCTAGGAAATCAGAGTTGATATGAACGCCATCTTCTATATAAGCTGCTTCTTGGACATTGCCGCCCTCAAGGACAGGAATAATCTCAAGGTCAAAGGCTTTGGCAAATTCCCAGTCCCGCTCATCGTGGGCAGGCACAGCCATAATGGCACCTGTTCCGTAGCTCGCTAAGACATAGTCCGCAATCCAAATCGGGATTTCCTTGCCATTGACAGGGTTGATGGCGTAGGCACCTGTCCAAACGCCTGTTTTTTCCTTAGCAAGGTCTGTCCGTGCCAAATCCGACTTGAGGCTGGCTTGATGCTTGTAGTTTGCAACGGCTTGAGCCTGCTCTGGTGTGGTAATCTCATCCACCAAGGCGTGCTCCGGCGCAAGAACGGCATAGGTCGCCCCAAAGAGGGTATCAGGACGGGTCGTGAAGACCGTGAAGTCCTTGTCTGTGTCCTTGATCTTGAAGGTCACGTTGGCACCTGTTGACTTGCCGATCCAGTTTCGTTGCATGTCCTTGATAGACTCTGGCCAGTCAAGCTCTTCCAAGTCAGCCAACAAACGCTCTGCATAGGCCGTGATTTTCAGCATCCACTGGCGCATGGGCTTTCTGACAACAGGGTAGCCACCACGTTCAGACGTGCCATCTGGCAGGACTTCTTCGTTGGCGATGGCTGTCCCCAGCTCCTCAACCCAGTTGACTGGCACTTCGGCCTCATAGGCCAGACCTTTTTCATAGAGCTTGGTGAAGATCCACTGGGTCCACTTGTAGTAGTCTGGGTCCGTCGTGTTGATTTCACGGTCCCAGTCGTAAGAAAAGCCAAGGGCGTTAATCTGACGCTTAAAGTTAGCGATGTTTTCAGCCGTAAAATCAGCAGGGTCATTACCCGTATCCATGGCGTACTGCTCGGCAGGCAGGCCAAAAGCATCCCAACCCATCGGGTGAAGGACATTGAAGCCTTTGGCACGCTTGTAGCGGCTGAGGATGTCTGTCGCCGTGTAGCCTTCTGGGTGTCCCACGTGAAGACCGGCTCCAGACGGGTAAGGGAACATGTCTAGGGCGTAGAAGTTTGGCTTGTCAGCGTCTGTCCCTGTCTTAAAGGTGTGCTTGTCCGCCCAGTAGCCTTGCCACTTGGGCTCGATTTCTTTGTGGTTGTAAAAAGTCATAAAATTCTCCGTTTGTAGCAAAAATGTCTTTTTCATTATACCATGTTTTAAGGGATTTTGGCAGGGATTTTGAGCCAAAACCAGAAAGAGCTGTCAAGAAAGGAAAGCTGTTTTCCGAAAGCGCCCATTTATTGAAATTCCCCTCTTCTTTCCGGCTTCTCCACAGCACTCATGGTCTCTTTAGAGCAAAATCCATAAAAAGAAAAAAGCTGCGGAAATAAAGTTTTCTGACTGATTTAGCTGAAGCCAGTAGAGCGTCAGTTCCGTGGCTGGGTATGCTGCCGTCCAGATTTTGTTTTCCCTCGTCCTCACCTGAAACATTTAATGGACTTCCTTTCCACATTTGTAAGCGCTATAATTTAATTAACAAATCCGTTCCCAAACAAATCATGAAAGGAGGAAACCATTTGCTAGGTAATCGTGAGTTACGTTTGTTGCGTTACTTTTCCATGTCAAACCACGCTTTTTCCTCACAGGATATCCTGAAAGACCTAGAGATCACTGAAAGACAGCTGAGCTACTCCTTAGCTAAAATTAATGATGAGCTCGAACAGGCTGGATCTCTGGGAATTAAACGCCAACGAGACGGAACCTTTCATTTTAATTTGGATAACGTCCAGTGGCTCTACTACCAAAAGAGCAACCTCTTGGTCAGTCAAGACAGGCGAGGAGACTTTTACCTTCAGCCGTCCTATCGACCCTTGTTTCTCTATTTGTTCTTGATAGCTCATTCCAAAAAGGTTAGTCGAACACAGATACAAGACTTCCTGGGAGTCAGCAAAAACACTGTCATTCAGGACATTAAAAATACAAGCAAGAAGATTCACTCTGAAAAGCTGCTCCTTTCCTATCATCAGTCGAAAGGCTATGCAATAGAGGGTGATTATGACGATAAGCGGCGGCTTCTCATCAGTTATATCAACCACTTGGTCATCGAGGAAGTCAACATCAGCCTTCTAGAAGAGCTCTTCGCACATCAAAAATCCAAACTTCTCAAACTAATCTCTAGCTTTGAGCGCCACTTCTCATTGAGGTTTTCTGATAGCTCCTTCACCAAACTCTATTTTACCTTTGGGGTCTATGAGCAGTTTGTAATTAATCAACAGAGAACTAAGACAGACAAACTGACTTATCTATCCCCGCTGAGACAGGAAGACGAATTTTGTTTTGTTCGTCACATTTGTCAAGAACTCGACTTGTCTTTTGCCTCAGACATTGATTTGGAATGGGTAACCTTATTGTTTTTAAGTTCCAACACCATTTCTAATGAAACAGTATCTGAAAACCACTATCTCTACAAGGTCGTTTCAGATATGGTCAACATTTTTGAAACCAAATCTGGGATATATTTTAAGGAAAAAGAACTGTTGACCAAAAAACTCTTCTTCCACTTGAAACCAGCTGTCTACCGTCTGCGCTACAAGGTTCCTTTATCAGATTCTGAATACTATAAGATCAGCGATAGTGACCTGCATAATCAAACCATTTACTCTATCCTTACCACTTGTCTGCAACCCTTAGAAACTTACCTGGGCATGGACATTCCCAAAAGCGAGGTTGAATTGATCTCTTACTACTTTGGAAGCGAATTGGTCAAAATCTCTGAAAAATATGAGGAAATGTCACATTTTCGGACTGGAGTCGTTTGCTCCAACGGCATGGTCGCCGCTAAAATTATGGTTCAGACCCTCAGTGCTCTCTTTCCAGAATTGACCTTCGTCACCACCTGCTCCCGCAGGGATTTTCCACAATATGCTCAGGAGTTCGACCTTGTCTTTACTACCGCACCGCTTGATACAGAAATCCCCTACTACGTGATTCCGTCTGTCATCAACCAAGAAGAGCAAAAGAAACTCCGTCAACGGGTCTTAACTGACCTCAAAATTGATAATTTCGATCAAAAAACCAAGAAGATCTTGGAAATGATCAAGCAATACGCTGATATCCGAGATGTTTACGAACTAGGAAATGCCCTTGAAGAATTAATCAGCAATGATCATCCAATTACTAGTGGAGCAACAGACAAACTGCTAGCTGACTACCTGGAACCTTCTCGCCTGCTCACCACTTCTAAGGCGATCAATTGGAAACAAGGCCTCAGACTTATCGGTGAAATATTGATTGAACAAGGATTTATCACGGAGAATTATCTCAACCTTGTGATCAAACAGATGAGACAGGAGGATTCTTATTATATTCTAGGAGAATCGGTTGCTATTCCTCATGCATCCCCTGAAGACGGTGTCCTGCAAGAAGCTTGTGCGGTTCTCGTCAGCAAACAACCCATTATTTTTCCCAAAGACAGACCAGTACACTTTATTGTCCTCTTAGCCCTGCTGGACAATAAGAACCACCTCGGCGCTCTCAATCAGATTATGCACCTCTCACGTTCGCCTGATTTACAACAAGAACTACTAAGCCAAATCGAGCAACCGAGCCTCTACACCAGTCTCGTCACCATTCCCAAAAAATCTTAAAGGAGGATCTATGACCATCACCAACTACCCCAAAATAACTGTGATCCTACGCGGTTATAGTTACGAAGAGGCAATGACTGTCATCTCTTGCTTGGCAGAATTCCCTCACCAATTAGCCGTAGAGGTCACCACTAACAATCCCGACTATCTTCGGATTATCAAAGATGCAAGAGAACAATTTGACGGTCTACTCCCTATCGGCGTCGGAACCATTCTAAACCTTGCCCAGGCCAAAGAGGCTATTGCAGCAGGTGCCCAATTTATGCTTGGCCCGTGTGAATTTTCACCAGAAATTTTTTCCTTGGCCGAGAAAGAAAATGTCCTCACAGCTCCTGCAGCCCTGACATCATCTGAAGTCAAACGAATGCAGGAAGCTGGCGCTGACATCATCAAAATTTTTCCAGCATCAACAGTCGGGCCAGACCACTTCAAACAACTACTAGCCCCACTCGGTCCATTGCCCTTGATGGCAGTCGGAGGTGTTCATCTTGAAAATGCCCAAGCATTTTTAGAAGCAGGAGCCAGTTACCTCGGCATCGGAAGCTCCATGTTTAAGATGGAAGATATCAAAAACCGTAACAAAGAAGGCCTCCAAAAAACAATCGAAACCTGGCTTAATACGATAAAGGAGGTGGGGGGATGAGTCTAGAGTTAAAGATTGATGAGGATTTCATTTTCCCTTCCTTAGATGTAGCTACCAAGGAAGAGGCCATCAGCTTTCTGGCAGACCAGCTTTTCTCCAATGGCCTTGTTGATGAAGGATACAAAGAAGCCATATTAACCAGAGAATCAGTCTATCCGACAGGACTTCCTGCGAATGGGTATAATATCGCTATCCCACATGCCGATTATACCCTGGTCAAGGAAACTGCTCTTGCCATCGGTATTCTTAAAAATCCCGTGACCTTTAAAGCAATGGACGATGTCACAAAAGATGTCGCTATTCATATTATTATCATGCTGGCTATCCACGAACCTCATGGACAGATAGAAATGTTACAGCGCATTGTTGGTATTATCCAAAATGAGAATCTCAGAAAAGCACTCGTCGAATCAGCTGATAAATCCCAGTCTATTAAACAATTAATTTCTTATTTAAAAGGAGAACTCTAAAATGAAACGTATTCTTGTCGCATGCGGTAATGGTATCGCAACATCCACAGTCGTCGCTTCCAAAATCAGAGATTATGCCAGCCAGAACGGAGTTGCTGTTGAAACCAACCAATGTAAGCTGATGGAAGTAACCAGCAAGGCAGATCAGTATGATTTGCTAGTGACGACCGGTCAATTCACTGGGGGAGAGGTCTCTATCCCAACCATCGGAGCCCTGTCACTTTTAACTGGCATTGGAGAAGAATCCACCCTATCAGCAATCTTACAGGCATTGCAACAATAAACCATAGAGGAGAATCGAAATGGAATTCTTTAATTATATTTTAAATGCAGGGGCTGCTGTCATGCTCCCCATTATCATCACCATAATCGGAATGGTATTTGGTTTAAAACCAACCAAAGCTTTCAAATCAGGCTTGACCCTTGCCATCGGTTTTGTAGGGATTAAATTGATTATCAGTTTCATGTCTACCAACTTAGGACCCGCAGCACAAGAAATGGTTAAGCGTTTAGGGGTTCAGTTAGATGCTCTTGATGTGGGCTGGGGAGCTATCGCTGCTGTCACCTGGTCATCGCCAATTATCGCCTTACTCATTCTAGTCATCTTTGCCATCAACATGATCATGTTGCTCTTAAAAGCGACCAAAACGCTTGATGTAGACATCTGGAATTACCACCACATGGCAATCGTAGGGGTGATGGTCTATTTTGTGACAGATAATGTCCTTCTAGGCGTTCTAGCCTCCGCCGCAATGGCTATTACAACTTTCAAAATTGCAGACTGGTCTGCTCCCCTTGTAGAGAACTTCTTTGGCATCCCAGGAGTAACTTTGCCAACCGTTTCTGCCCTCTCCTCACTGGTCATCGCTTGGCCCTTGAACTGGTTGCTTGACCGTATCCCAGGTATTAACAAAATCAGATTCTCAGTAGGTGATGCCAAAAAATATCTTGGTTTCTTTGGAGACCAAATGATTTTGGGCCTCATCATGGGAACAGCCATCGGTTTCTTAGCAGGTTATGAAGTGACAAAGAGTTTTGAACTAGGGGTCAACATGGCTGCCGTCCTCATTTTGATTCCTAAAATGACCTCACTGTTCATGGAAGGTCTCATGCCAATTTCAGAAGCTGCCAAAAACTTCACCCAAAAATATTTCAAAGGCCGTGAGCTCCTTATCGGTCTTGACGCAGCAGTTGTCGTAGGAAATCCAGATGTTATCACAACAGCCTTGATTCTGATTCCTCTAACCATCTTCATGTCAATCATTTTACCTGGTAACCGTGTTTTACCGTTTGCTGACTTAGCAGTTATTCCTTTCCGTGTGGCTATGGTGGTTGCCCTGACACGTGGAAACCTCTTTAAAAACTTAATTATTGGACTTATCACAACGGCCTCACTCCTTTACTTTGGCTCATGGACTGCACCCGTTCTCACCGAAGTTGCCCAATCCATCGGTATCGATCTTGCTATTGCAGGTGGAGCTATCCTTATTTCCTCCTTCGCCTCTACTAGTATGATTCAAAGTTTCCTAGTATTTATTGCTTTTACTGGGAACTTGGTCATTACCATACCGATTTTGATTTTTGTCATTGCCGGCTCTTGGTACTATTTCGATGTCTTAAAACCTCGAAAAGAAGCCAAGGCGCAAGCAACACTATCTACAGAAAACATTTAGGAGTCAATATGAAAATCACTGAAATCAAAGTTTACAAGGTCAAACCGCGTTGGATTTTTGTTCGTGTCTTGACTGACGAAGGCATTGAAGGCTGGGGGGAAATGATTTCTGGTACCAAAACTGAGACCGTCGTCGCTGGCGCTTATGAAATCGGCAATCGCCTCATCGGCCGAAACCCTCTTGAAATCGAACGACTCTGGCAGGAAATGCACCGTTCCTTCTTCCGTGGTGGTCCAATCAATGGTACCATCGTCTCAGGGCTTGAGATTGCCCTTTGGGATATCAAAGGAAAATATTACAATACCACTGTCTATGAATTACTAGGTGGAGCAGCCAGAGATAAGCTGCGGGTTTATT
Source organism: Streptococcus rupicaprae (assembly GCF_040545225.1). NCBI lineage: Bacteria > Bacillati > Bacillota > Bacilli > Lactobacillales > Streptococcaceae > Streptococcus > Streptococcus rupicaprae. Next base: position 17,895 of record NZ_JBEPLO010000030.1, read on the forward strand.
CATGGATCGGCGGAGATCGCCCTGACGATGTTGTCGCTGAGGCGCAAGACCGGATTGACCGTGGCTTTAATGCCATCAAAATGAATGCAACCGAAGAATTGCATTATATTGATAATTTTAAGGAAATTGATAAGGTATCGCAACGTGTTGCCGCTTTACGAGATAAGTTTGGCTACGACTTGGATATTGCGGTTGACTTTCATGGCCGCGTTCACAAACCCATGGCCAAGGTTCTCGCAAAGGAGTTAGACCAATACAAGCTAATGTTCATGGAAGAAGTCGTTCTTCCTGAAAACGAAGAAGCCTTTGAACAAATCGCTAATGTGACCTCTACACCTTTGGCTACCGGTGAACGCCTAGTCAGCCGTTGGGATTTCAAAAACATCTTCAAAACAGGTGTGATTGATATCATCCAACCCGATGTTGCCTTGGTCGGCGGTATTTTGGAAACCCGCAAGCTCGCAGCCATAGCTGAAATGCACGATATGGCAGTGGCCCCGCATGCTCCTTATGGTCCAATCGCTCTTGCTGCAACCTTCCAGGTTGACGCTTGTACACCAAATGTCTTCATTCAAGAACAAAGCTTGGGCATCCACTACAATAAAGGCTTTGACCTGCTAGATTTTGTCAAAAACAAAGAAATCTTCCAATACAAAGACGGTTTTATCGATATTCCAAAAGGTCCTGGATTAGGCCTAGAACTGAATGTCGATCTCATCGAAGAAATCAACAAAGAAGGCCTCATCTGGACTAACCCTCAATGGAAGCATTATGATGGCACCATAGCGGAGTGGTAACACTGCTCCCCAGTTAATCAAAACGTTCTCTAGAAACTTTCTTCCAGGGGACGTTTTTTTGTGACACTTTTAAAAATTAAAATTTGATTATGTAAATCCTGAACAGGTATGAGATAACTTACCTTCCCGTATCACTAGCATATCCGTAGTTCATTACCTTATCAGCCTTTGATTATTTTAGCCATCTCTCAAAAGAGAACGCAAAAAAAGCCGTCTCGTTCTACGAAAAGGCTCTACAATCTATCTAACTAAAATTCAAGGTTAGCAAAAAGGTAAGCAAACCCAGAAATCAACGATTTAAGACAAAGCAAAAAGCCCACTGTTGTAGGCTTCTTACAATATAAAGTCTTATCTTAAAGCATTTTGTTGTAGAATTCTACGACAAGGGCTTCGTTGATTTCTGGGTTGATTTCGTCGCGTTCTGGAAGACGAGTCAATGAACCTTCCAATTTTTCAGCATCGAAAGATACAAAAGCTGGACGTCCAAGAGTTGCTTCAACAGCTTCCAAGATAGCTGGAACTTTAGCAGATTTCTCACGAACTGAGATCACTTGACCAACTTCAACGCGGTATGATGGGATATCTACACGTTTGCCGTCAACAAGGATGTGGCCGTGGTTTACGAATTGACGTGCTTGACGACGAGTAGTCGCAAGACCCAAACGGTAAACAACGTTGTCCAAACGACGCTCAAGAAGAACCATGAAGTTGAAACCAAGCGTTCCTTCTTTGATTTTAGTTGCTTGTACGAACAAGTTACGGAATTGTTTTTCACCTAAACCGTAAGAGAAGCGCAATTTTTGCTTTTCAGCCAATTGCAAACCGTACTCTGACAACTTAGAACGGTTATTTGGTCCGTGTTGGCCTGGTACGTAGTTGCGACGTGCCAATTCTTTACCTGTGCCTGTAAGAGACAAGCCAAGGCGACGTGATTGTTTCCATGATGGTCCTGTATAACGTGACATGTTATCAAGTCCTCCTCTAAATAAAATATATGTTGAGGAAATAACGTCTTTGCTGGATCCTGATTCGTGCAGATACCCTTCGCCTAAACAGCCAAGGTTACTGGTTTTTCAGAGAATCTGTTGACGAGCTTCATATCCAGCTGCTGCTATTTCACACAAAGAGTATTATAGCATGAAAAAAAGCCTATTGCAAGGCTTTTTTCGACAAATTACTGCTGAAAGAAAAGAATTTAATCTTCATTTTCAACATCTTCGTCTGAGTAGTCATCATCTTCTTCCGATAATTCGACATCCTCGTCGATTTCGTCATCTGGGATGATCTCGTTCAATTCAGCATCATAGGATTCCACTTCATCCTTTTCATCATCAGGATTTTCATCGTCGTACTCGTTATCGTCACGACCGAGTAATTCCTCATCTTCCGGATCGTCATCGCTGTAATCAATCGCATCTTCATCCCCATCCATAAAGGCATTGACACGTTTTTTCTTACGCTTAGGAACACCTTCCTCATCCTCATCTTCAAGACTGATCACTTCCTCATCAATCTCATCGATGGCATACCATGAGCGAAGGCCCCACTTATTGTCTCCTAAAGAGATAAAGGAACCATCTACGTTTAAATCCGTATAAAAATTAGGGAGGGCATCGCGAATCTCACTGTTAGAACGTCCCAGATACTCTTGCACGGCATTAACCAAATCATTAAAATACATCTCATGGTCACGGCCACGAGACTCTAAAATGGCACGCGCCACTTCAATCATTGACAATTCTGCCTTATCTTGACCAGCAAATACTTCAAATTCCATCTTAGACTCCTTCATTTTGTCTCCTCCTATTTTACGCTAAAAGACCGAAATAGTCAAAGCCTATACTTAAAAAACTCTGCTCCCGCATTCTTTTTTAACCATTCAAATCGCTGAGGTTAAGCTTAGACATTTTTGAAAAATGATTTAAACAGCCAGTCAACTCCCAAAAGAGGTTGAGACAAACCCTCAGCCTCTCCTGACTTATCATGGGGAGGAGTTCCTCACCAAACTACCTCAACTAAAAGTTATTCTTCCGGTAAAATAGCACGGTCAATCTGGTCAGCTAGAGTTCGCATGGTTTGGGCTAACTCACGGTAATCTAGGATAGTATTATAAATCCCATCTTCTGACAAGACCCCTCGCGGAATATGCTTAGGAATCTGCCCCTTCTCATCCAGTTCAAAATGCTCACGCCATTCTGGACTACCATAGTAGGCAAAGAGATCCTCTAGCCGGGGCATATGCTCTTGAACAGTTTCTAAGATCTGCCACAACTGGTTTGACTGCTCTATACTCTGATTGAGCACTTGCTCCATCGCTTCAATTTTTTCTAGTTCTTTCATAGCCCTATTCTATCACAATGGTTCTTAAAAAGCTATTGTGATAAGACCAGAGTTTGTGTCAGCTTGTCTTTGGAAGTTGAGGCAAACAGTTAGGCTCGCCTTAATCCAAGACAAGTTCAAAATTCTGCGGTCTCCTGACTATTCCAACCCGACTTTTTAGAAAACTCAGTCTGCCAGGAAAGTCCTCGAACCTCTAATCAAGGCTGTTTAAACTCTCCAAAACCTAAAAGAACAGACCTCAACGGTTCTAAAACCGTAGAAATCTGTCCTGTTCCTCTGACTTATTCTTATTGCAGCCCCTTAAGTCCAACTTCTAAGGTCTCCTGACTCAATTCGCCAGAAAAAACTTTATTAACACTACCATCACTATTGATAAAGACATGAGTAGGAAAAGCCCTGAGACCATAAGATAATATGGCAGTGTCCTTTTGATCAAAGAGCACTGGGTAAGTCACGCCAGCTTTTTTAGCAGTAGCCATGATGGTTTCTTGGTCTTCATCCAAGGCGTAAGCGTTATTGAACTTGGCATCTTTCGGCGATGTTACACTTAAAAAAGCGTAATCTTTGTTGTCCTTATATTTTTGATAAACCTTTTCAAGATGTGGCATTTCTGCTAAGCAAGGCTTGCACCAACTTGCCCAGAAATTGATATAGACTTTCTTCCCAGCATAATCGGCTAAAGACACCTCTTTCCCATCCTTGTCCACCAGTTTCAGTTCAGGGGCCTTTTCGCCCTCAACTACTGATTGCGGGCTACTCTCTCCTTGACTTGCTTCAATTCCTTGATCAGCCCCTTTTGTTTGTGTAGTCGTTTGTGACATGGATTTAGTGTCTGTGGGTTTTGCAGTACCACAAGCCGTCAAGAAAAGACCACAGAGGCAAGCACTCAATACTAAAGATTTTTTAAACATCGTTGTTCTCCTTTTTATTTTAATAAATGTGTTAAATTAGCAAATAGACCAGTCAAGATAGACAAACCAATTAGGATAAGCAACCCCCCTGAAATTATCTTCGTATAATGTAACAAGCGAGTTTGCTTTTTAAAGTAGTCCAAAACCTTTTGGGAAAAGATGGCGACCAAGATAAAGGGAAGGATAAAGCCAATACAGTAAACTGATAAGAGGAGAATACTCCAAATACCAGAGTGGCTACTAGCGTAAAAGAAAACGATGGCTAGAATCGGACCGATACAAGGTGTCCAAGAAAAGCTAAAGGTAAAGCCCATGAGGTAGGCAATGACAGGTGTTACCGTCTGTCCAGCCTGGTAGACCTTGGTCTTAGCTGAAAACTCCTTGGTCAGAGCAGCTGACTTGATAACCCCCAGTTGGAATAAGCCCATAAGAATGATCAAGATACCACTCACGATTTGCACTATCCGAATATGCTGATTCAAGAAGCGGCTCAAAAAACTGCTGGCAAAGGCAAGTAGGAAAAAGGTCGTGGCAATTCCTAATACAAAAATCAAGGTATTGCAAAGGACTCTCTTTCGGTGCTTAGAGTCATCACTGCCTTGACTTTGACCGCCCAGAATACCTATGTAAATCGGTAAAATCGGTAGGACACAGGGAGAGAAAAAAGACAGCAACCCTTCCAAAAACAAGGCCAGAACCTTAACATGCTGAATCTCCATAAGAGCTCCTTTCTGTCATCACTCGATTGAGTGTCGTTGTTGATAAGCCTATTCTAACACTCAGATATCTTTCTCCCCTGTTGTCCATCTATTTTTTACCTAATTTTAACAGGCTCAGCCCAATCCATTTAGCAGTTTGTAGTATAATGAAAGTACTACAACTGTTAAACTAAACATAAGGAGTTATCGTATGGCACACATTTTATTAGTGGAAGACGATACCGTTATCAACCAAATTGTGACGGAATTTCTAAAAGAACACAACCACAGCGTTGTTTCGATCTTCGATGGTCAAAAAGCCTTGGAGGCCTTTGAGGAAGATAAATTTGACCTTATTCTTCTGGATATCATGATCCCAGGCGTCAGCGGCTTGGACGTCTTGAAAAAGATTCGCCAGACTTCTGAAGTGCCTATTATCATGCTGACAGCTATGGACGACGAATACACCCAACTGATCAGTTTCAACCACACCATCAGCGATTATGTGGTCAAACCTTTTTCACCCCTAATTCTCATGAAACGAATCGAGAATGTCCTGCGCCAAACCCAGGCACCAAAAGAAATTCAGATTGGCCAATTAAGAATCGATATAGACAATTCAACAGCCTACTTTGAGCAAGAAATGCTTTCCCTAACCAAGACAGAGTACGATATCTTGGAGCTTTTGGCCAAACGTCGAGGAAATCTAGTGACCCGTGATAATCTGATGATGAGTATCTGGGGCTATAGTGAACTGGACAGCCGTGTTCTGGATAACCACATTAAAAATATCCGTAAAAAAATACCTGATCTGACCTTAAGCACGGTTGTCGGAAGAGGTTACAAGATAGAGGTTCCTCATGGGCATCACTAGAAAAAGCTTCATCAGCCTCAGTGCTACCATTTCCTTAATCGCTCTCTTTTTCTTGGGAATTCTCTACTTCACCCTGCCGATTTATTACAATCACTCTAAAAAGGAAGAGTTGCATCGAGATTTTAACCAAGTTGTTCATCAGCTAAACCGTAAGAGTCAAACTGATATCGTTGAACAATTGGAAATGCTAGATCAAAGGCATTTCCGTATCTTCTTTTCTCTGTCTGACACAGAAGGAAATCTGATTTATCCCCGCCAAGAACATCTGGACAATTTTAAGAGCATTGATCCGCAAGCCCTGCCTGATGTTGAAAGCGACGAAGTCGGTCTCTGGACGGCCAATCTAGTGACTGAGGGAGGGAAAGTTTTATTCTTATCGGGCGAATATAGTTTTCCAGCCTTAACGACCATTAGCCAGACCCTGCTGACCATGTACCCATTCGTGATTCTCCTCTTTATCATAATTGTCGGCATCGCTGTCTGGATTTATAGCCGCCTATCCACCAAGCGTATCAAAGACATTTCCCAGCAAACCCGTCAAATGCAGAGCCTTGAAAAAGGGCTAGCTTGTCAGGTTTCTGGTCAAGATGAAATTGCTCACCTAGCCCAAGATATCAACAACCTTTATGACAATCTTCTTACCAGTATCGAAAACCTGGAGCAAGAAAACCAACGAACTCTTCTCAGGGAAAAACAAAAGATGGACTTCCTGCGGATGACCTCTCACGAGCTCAAAACTCCCATTACCAGCATGACAGGAATGATTGAAGGCATGCTCTATAATATTGGTGATTTTAAAAATCGTGATAAATACCTGGAACTCTGCCACCAAATTTTAAAGGATCAAGCACAGATTGTCCAGTCCATTCTAGAAGCTTCCAAATTGGACTTGATTCTCAAACCCAATCAGGATACCTTCTCACTGGACGACCTCTTGAAAGAGTTCTTACCAACCTACGAAGGCATGGCTGCGGTAAACCAATTACAGTTTGAGGTCCAGCTAGAACCTCTTGCCATCTCAGCTCATCAACTCTATCTGGAAAAGGCCATTAAAAATATCCTAGATAATGCCTTTCGTTACACTCGTGAGGGAGGAAAGGTGCAACTAAGTCTCCTCGAGGGACAGCTCAGAATCGCCAATCAGTCGGAACAGCTTTTAGAAGATGAACAGATTGAACAAGTTTTCCAACCCTTCTACCGGCCAGACTTTAGCCGTAACCGTCAAGACGGTGGAACAGGCCTGGGCCTTTATATCGTTGAACAAATTTTAAGCAAGCACCGCTTAATCTACCAATTTAAGCGACAAGACGACTACATGGTCTTTACCATCGATTTTGCAAACCTGATCAAACATTAAACAATCAACAGAGGCTGGAGTACATCCATGCCTCTTTGACTTAAGTTCAGAAAACCTAGTTGACATAGGAGAGAGCTTCAGCAGCTTAGTGTTAATCGTTCAACGTTTCCCCTCAAAAATCAAGCAGAAACCATACGGATACTCAAAGAGAATCAATCTAGTCTAGGAAAAGAAGCTGATGATAGAACCGGAGTTCATCGAAACAAATTGACAAGGGCTATGTTTGATTCCAAAGAGTATAACCTTAATTCTTGTCACAATGATCACCGCTCTCCCCTACGTTTTAATACTAAACCAAAATCAAAAATAGATGTTATAATAGAGACATGACAAACTTATTCACCCAAGATAACCTTAACGAGTTAAAAGCAGCTTTGAAAAATCAAAGCTATGCGCCTTATCATCGCCGTCTTCAAGCC